>JAITDV010000549.1 GCA_031282385.1 Planctomycetaceae bacterium
CGGAGATTTTAGGAATACGAATATATTGTTTGATAGATTTGAAGGAGACCTGAAATTCTTTTTCATTTTCAATTTTTAAATTCATTTTTAATACTTTATTATTTACGATGGAATTAAGAACAGCAAATAAAAACAAAGATTCCTTTTTATTGTCGCTTGCAATAATTGAAGCTGTACCCATATTAAAAATAACCGGTTCTTGTGTTAAGTAAAATTGTTGAAAATTTTTAATACGACAAACAATATTATATTTATGCCCAAGTGTACTGTACCGGCTATTCGCTGTCAACTGAATCTTACTCTCATCTTTGGGATAATAATTTGTGAAATATAATTTTGTATAACCAACACTACCCTTAAAATCAAGGATCGGATAATGATTACAAGATTTCGCCGTATAGTATTTTTTATCTAAAGTATAACCAACATCAAAATGAAATTCGTCGTAATTCGCCAAATCAAGTCTTCTGTATTCCTCAATTGAATGAGTATTTTGTGTATATTCATCACAAAAATCTAAAAAAAACGAAGGTTGTTTGATAAAATTCCAGTTTTCCACACGCCGTATTAATTTGTCTTGAGGAATTTTTTTGATTTCTTTATTTTTGCTCTTTAAATAATTCGCAAGGTTATTCGTTTGTTTCGCTGTGTAATATTGATAGTTGATCACTTTAACAATATGATTTTGCGGGGCTTTCTTTTTTGTTGCAACGAAAATAAGCGAAGAAGTTGGGATTGGTTTATTTTGCGTTAATCCCCGACCAATAAACAAATTCCCTTCAAACGTAATTATTTTTTCTATGGTCGTATTATTTGCCCAATACGACCGGATAACGTCAAGGTCTCCGGCTGTTAATACTGTCTGAGGAATAATATAACATATTTTGCCGCCTTCTTTTAACAAACCCAAACCTAATGCGATAAAAAAAGCGTATAAATTCGGCTTTGGAGAATATGATTTGATACGACCAACTGCCGTATTTAAATTCACACCATAGACATTTCCCATCGTAATGGAAGTATCTTCTTTATCTTTTATTTTTTTGGTAAATTCCACGCCTTGCTTGCAACACTCGTTATAACCAATGTAAGGCGGATTTCCAATCACATAATCAAACCGCATTCTTTTGCCGTTATGTCCCTGCATTGATTCAATCATTTCCTGTAAATCTTTGTTGTCGCGCATAAATGATTTGTAATTAAGTCCGGTTTTTGCAAACAGAGTAGGATAGTCGATTTCCGTTTGTTTTTCAACTAATCCCGCATCTAAAAACTCAGAAATACTATCTTTGGTTTTGAAAATTTTGAGTTTACGATCAATTGGATTTTCATAATTATCGTTGACGATTAACGGTAAAAGCCGCATTAAAATACTCATTTCCGCAAGAAACAACGGAAATTCCGCAACATCCAACCCAAAGATATTTTTGCTCACCAAGTCTTCTATGATTTTTGATTCGGTTTCGGCGGCTTTACCTTCAAAGGCTTCAACAATTCTATCAACGGCACTGTAAAGAAACGTTCCGGCGCCGCAAGAAGGATCAATAATAGAAATGTTATCTTTGTTTGCCGTAAGTTTTTTATGCGTATATTCTAGCTCGTCAAGCATAAAATTCACAATATCGGGATCGGTAAAATATTGTCCTTTATTTTTATTTTGATACAAATCTTTCAGATAATTTTCGTAAATAAATCCGAATATCTCATTTTTGAGATTAGCAAAATTGTACTTATTGATAAAAACAATAACGTCAAGCCAAGGTGAAATATCATCTATTGTTAAATCATCAACTCTCAGATTTTCTGTAATTTTTTCGTTAATTCCTTCCAGCTCTTTTGCAAAAGGTTTGTAAATCTTTTGAGAGATATATTCCGAAATTCCGCGAATATCTCTCACTATCATGTTATAAAAATCACAGTCGTGGATTGATTTTTTTATACGTCTTAATAGTTGTTGGTATTCGCCGGTAAATTTTTTGTAGCCGTTGTCAACTAAAACTTTGTAAAGAATAAATTGAATAAGAAAGGCGTAGGATGTTTCAATTTCTTGTTCTCTAAATAAATCCAACTCACCGTATTTTTTCAACTTAACCCTGAAATTGTTTAAGAGACGTGTTGTATCGTCGAAGAAAATAGTCCGATGTTCTGAAATATTTAAATCAATCTGATCTTCAAATAGATTTTGTTGTCCTGACGGGTTAAATAGTTCGATATAATAATTTTCAGGTTTTATGTATTCCTGCCAAAAAGTACGAAAATCATTAGGAGCATCGAAAATTTCCGTAATTGTCAATTTTTTGTAGGATGTTGCGCGGTAAAACCTCCATTCGTTACCATCTGTCAATATGCCGTATTGTTTGCTGTAATCAAGTTGATATCGTTGTAATTGTGTAATTCCTTCTTGGATGTGTGTAAAACATTTCGCTTCGACAGGAATTGTTATATTCTCATTAATATACAACACAAAATCAGGTCGTCCTTCTTTTCCACTCTCTGTATCGTGAACAAACGTACCAAATTGCGCTGTTTTCACAACCGTTTTTGATAAATGGAATAATTCGGCAGATCCAAAAATATCCGCAATAAAATCATGAACACCACCACCGGTCTCTTTAATTTTATAACCTTCCTTATTATTGTTCCATTTGTCCCGCAATACATCAATCGAACACATTGATTTTATCCTCAATCTCCCTTTGTCCTCGTATATTTTGAACGGTTATCAATAAGTCGTTTTAAGATCGTTGGCGTCCCGACACATGAAACTACGGAACATGATGTTGTTGTTGCCAGCGAGACGCCCGCGTTCATAACACAAGTCTAAATCAAAAATCTTTAACGTTCTCAGGAAAAATTGCGTCGGCAATTGCTCCGATAAGCGTTTTATTATACTGGGTTTTGCGGTTGTGAAAATATGGCAGATTAAATTTGTCGTAAAAGATTGCTCAATAATGTCTTTAAAATTCCGGTGTAGGGACTTTAGGGACAAGTGGGACTTTAGGGACAAATGGATTTTAGCAAGCAATGGATTTTAGCGACCGATTACGGAATTTCGTTTATTGCCGGAAATGTCTCCACCCAAGGCAATCCCCAATCTCCAATTTCATTCATAAAAGGATCAGGATCAAATTGTTCCATGTTGAAAACGCCGCAACCATTCCATTGACCGGTAAGAATCATTTTCGCTCCCAACACCGCCGGAACCGCTGTTGTGTAACTAATTGCTTGAGCTCCGGTTTCGGTGAAACATTCTTCGTGAACACAGACGTTATAAATGTAATAATTTTTTGGTTGTCCGTGTTGTTCGCCGGTAATCCAACAACCAATACAGGTTTTTCCTTTTGTTCTTGCTCCCAGCGATGCGGGATCGGGAAGCAACGCTTTTAAAAATCGAAGCGGAATAATTTCCCGACCTTCAAACATCACCGGATCAATCCGCGTCATTCCAACATTTTCCAGAACTTTCAGGTGAGTCAAATACGACTGCCCAAACGTCATCCAAAACCGCATTCGTCGGACTTCCTGAAAATGTTTTGTCAATGATTCCATTTCCTCATGGTAGAGCAGATAAATGTCTTTCTGTCCGATACCGTCAGGAAAATCGAATATTTTTTTAACCGCAAGCGGTTCCGTTTCATGCCAGGTTCCGTTTTCAAAAAATCGTCCTTTTGCCGAAACTTCACGGATATTGATTTCAGGATTGAAATTGGTTGCAAACGGATAGCCGTGATCACCGGCGTTGCAGTCGATAATGTCAACCGTTTCCATTCGGTCAAAGTGATGTTTTCGGGCGTAAGCCGTGTAAACATTGGTCATGCCGGGATCAAACCCGCTGCCAAGTAACGCTAAAAGTCCAGCCTTTTCAAAACGTTCCTGATAAGCCCATTGAGGAGCATAACAAAATTTTGCCGTGTCAGGATGTTCATAATTAGCCGTGTCCAGATAATGAACGCCGGTTCGGAGGCAGGCTTCCATAATGGTTAAATCTTGATACGGCAAGGCAACATGAATGACCAAATCCGGTTTCACCTCGTTCATGAGCGCAACAAGTTCGGGAACATTATCCGCGTCCACCGATTCTGTACGAATTTCCTCACGCAAACCATGAGCGTGAATATCACGAACGATCGAATCACATTTCGATTTGGTTCGGCTTGCAAAAGTAATCTGTTGAAAAATGTTACGATGCTGAGCGCACTTGAACGCAACAACCCGACCAACTCCACCGGCTCCAATAATCAATACTCGATTCATAAAATCTCCCTGTGTTTTAAGTAGTTTTAAGTGATCTGGTAGGCGATGTTTCGCCGAAACATCGGTCGGCACTAGCCGACAGTGAACCAGTGTTCGGACGGAAATCGGATAGAAAATCGATTGGCAACACCCATTACCGTCCGAACACAAGGTCGCTGTCGGCTAGCGCCGACCAACCGTGGGTGAAAGCCCTTCGGCGAAAGGTTGCCTACTAGTCGTTTTCTACCAACATTTCGTCCCTAACGGGACGAGCATCGTTATCAATTCGTTCCTGTTTTTCCCATCGCGCCAAAGCCTGCGAAGTAATGACAAGGTTGAACACTGTTACAAAAATAATAAAACCAAGCGAGAGTTGGACAACCGGACTTTCTAAAATTTTAACAAGTTGTTCCGAAGATTTCAGGTACACCCACGCAATAAAAACCACCAACAAATAAAGCGGTGAAACGTATTTTATTACAAACCGGAAAAAATAAGGAACCCGAATTTGCGCTCCGCGTTGGAGTTCCGCCATGCTCGCGTCCATGCCAAGTACCCAACCAAAAATAATAATCTGTATTTCCGCCATAATAAAAATTAATACGTTGCAAACCCAGAAATCCATCGTGTCCAATGCGGTTAGGTTTTCCGTAAAATAGGCGGTGAAAAATGCCCCGAAAGTCGTAATCATTCCGGCAATCGTTAGGCTGGCTTTTCGCCCTAACTGAAGTCCTTCTTCAAGAAGTGTAATCGCTGGTTGGAGTGTTGAAATTGAACTCGTAACCGCCGCAAGGAATAGTAAAAAGAAAAACAAAAAACCAAAGACCCGTCCCATCGGCATTTGATGGAACACTTCCGGTAACGCCTGAAAACCAATTGTAAAAGAACTGTTAAGATTTTCCGGTGTGAGAAAAGCGGGACCAAGAAAAATGTACGCCGCCGGAACAACCAACATCGCCGCAATAACCGCTTCACAAAATCCATTGCCTGCCGCCGCCGTCAAACCGGAAAGGACAATGTCGTCATTTTGCCGCGTG
>JAITDV010000614.1 GCA_031282385.1 Planctomycetaceae bacterium
CCGCAAACTATGTACGTCGAAGGAATCAAAATCAACTCTGACTCAATTTCAGCAGAATATATCCCGCCAAAAAATAAAACTGTCGGACAAACAAAAATGCTTAATGTTGGTGTTGTGTCGCTGATTGAACAACAACTTGATGACAATGTTGGTAACAGTTTTCATCAAAAGGTAATTTATACTACCCCTAGAGCTATTGTTTTTGAGGTATGCAGTGGTCAAATCTTCAAACATTGCTTTTTTTGGACGGTACCTGATACCATTAACGAATTTTGGAATCGTTCTCAAACCTCCAACAAAATCTCAGTACATTATAATGGTATAACAGTTAAAGTTCCAGAAAATGATTCCAATCGTAGATTTACTTCTGATGTTTCAGTTTTAATAGATGGTAAGTTAAAATTGAATAAGACTGTTCGAATTGCGCAAGAAAATTATCACGGAACCAAAGTAGCCGATAGTGAACTTGATAAGCGTATCGAGGTAATTGGACTACTTCAGGTACCAAAGATTTTTTCAGATACGGAAACACCCAACGAAGAGAATATAGAGTACTCGCAGAAATGGTTTGAGAAAAATTTACTAGGATATTGGGAACTGGGACTTCCACCAATGCCGGTATTGATAAATGATAAACATTTACAATACGCCATCAAAACCAAAGACATTAGTTGGTTTGGGGCAATGTACCATTCTGGAAAACAAGATGAAGCTAAAGCTGTTGTTGCTGTTCTTTTTGATCGTTGTTACGACAGAGGATTTAAACAAGAAGAGTTACGGGCAGTGGCAAAACATGAATTACAGCATGCTTATCAGGTCAAAGATATCGCGAAAGTTGGATCAGATTGGAGAATAGTAGATAAACATTTTCCGACATCTGCTGATTATTCCTTTTTTTCGGAGGTGGATGCAGATAGTGTGGTCCTTAATGCTAATACCTGTTGGAAGTTTATGAAAGTAGATTTGCTAGAACATTTTACAAAGCATTATCATAACAAAAAAGAAGAGGAAATTGATGAGAAAGCAGCAATGAGTGCATTGAAACAATACGATGCTATAAGTGATGCCAATGTGAAAAAAGCAGTAAGAAATATTTTACAAAAAGTTTATATGCGAATACCATACGATGAAATAAAACGTAAAAATTATGATTTTTATGTTCGTCCGCCGAAGTGATATTTTGATAAATAAAAATTTTATGAGAGGAGTTGTGTTATGAAATGTATTAAGTTTGTAGTATCTTTTTTGGTTGTTTGTGTTGTTGGTTGTATGGGGAATTGTATTGCGGCGAACGGGATTCAATTTGAATCTGTTCGTGAATCGGCAATGTTAATGCGAAATATACTGACAGATTTGCCAGTCAGAATTTCTGTACAGAATTTGAAAAATGTTAAAAATTATCGTGAGAAAATGGTCTTGATTGAACAGTTACGTAAGACTCCGCAGATTGGTGATGATGGAGTCAAACGTTTGATTATTGCTCAATTTACTTCGTATATGTATCAAGAAGGTGAATTGATACAGTCGTTCGGAGATGCAATAGTGCCGTCTAATTGGCGGTCATGTTTGAGAATAATTTCACATATTTTTGTAAACAACGTGTTTGAATTGAACACTCGTTATCAGACAGATATTAGCGATGGAATATACATTGTTTTGCAGAAGTCAAATAATCATGTATTAGATTTTTCAGCAATAATAGAATGGGAAAATTTTCCGTACCCTGGTTCTAGCCATTTATTATCGTTAGATTTTGAGCAGGTTGGTTTATATGATCTTGCTTGGCGAATTCAGATTGAGGAGGGACCCGATTTTCAGTATGAAGTTTCACCCGAACACGATTTTTCGGTTCTATATAACGAACATCGATCTTTCTATTTACGCGCTGCTAATAACGCATATCGCGCGGGCAATAAAAAACTCGGATGGTCTTTTTTAATGTATGCTGCCACTTTGGAAGATGAACAATCTTTTGAAAAAGCTATGCAACTTGCTAAACTTTGGATCGATGTTGAAGCCAGCAAAAAGGAATTATCGGAACAAAAAATACAAACTGGAGATGAACGTAAAAAAACATTTCTCAGAATTGTTGAACATTATAAAAAAAGACAATTACATTCGCGAGCGTGGTTATTCATTCAAGAACATAAAAACGAATTTGATGACGCTGATAATCTGATAAAAAAAGTACAAAACGATTGGATTACTTTTATCAAAAGTTTACAAAACTTTCCGGGCGTAAACAAAATTATTTTGCTTGGCGTTGAATTTTATCCTACAAAGAATGATCCCTTATCTGTCAAGATTCCTTGGCCATTTCCTGAAGGTTCGATTGATAAGTCGAAGGCAAAAATTCAAGAAACTGCAAATAAGATTAAGGAAGATGAAAATGTGAAAAATGGGTTAATTAATTGGTATTTTAAGAGCGGTATATTGCCGGTTCGGGCGAAGTATATTTATTGTAACGATAAAGAAGTGATTGTTGAACGAGAGAACGGAAAGAAAGAGACAATTGAAATTGCTCAACTTGCGGACGGTAACAAAAATTATGTTTAT
>JAITDV010000288.1 GCA_031282385.1 Planctomycetaceae bacterium
TTTTCTCTAACCTAAAAATACATCAACGCAACAAAAAAACTACAACAAAAAACCGCCTTTAACTCCTCCGAGACCACCCCTAACCCCTCCGAAGGAGGGGAATAAGAATACGCCTCCGAGGGAGGCGAATAAGGAGACGCCTCCTTCGGAGGGGTCAGGGGTGGTCTCCTACAGGTTAGCGAAAAGGTCTAGTAGCAAAATTTCCTTCACCACCGCCGCCTTACCTGTCGGAAAGCAGGCTTTTACGCTTTTGCGTCCCGCAATTTATAGAACGAATAGTACAGCATCAAGAAAAGTCTTGTAACATGAGTTAGTATTTATTTTATATTTTTGAAATGTTTTATTTCTGGGGTGGAATTTTTTTGCCAAGTTATAGAAATGACGTCGATTCGGTAATTTATATTTTTTAGTTTCAGTGAATTTATAAATTGATTGGCAAGTTTATGTAATCTTTTTTGTTTTTGTGTTGTAACGGCTTCGTATGGTTGACCGAAAAATTTTGAGCTTCGTGTTTTTACTTCGACAAATACGAGTGTATTCTCATCTTTTGCAACAATATCGATTTCACCATTCGTTAAGATGATGTTTTGTTGCAAGATAATATAGTTGTTGTCTTGTAGAAACATTACGGCTTCGTTTTCGCCAGCGCGTCCAAGTTCGTCTTTGGGTTTATTTGAGATGCTTTTTCGTGTTGCATAAATTGGCATGAATCTGATGCGAATAAGAGGATCGTTTGCAATATACAAGAAAAAAATTCTTAAAAAATTCTTTATATGTTGCCAGATTGATTTTTTTGATCGTTTATTCTTTTTGAAGAGATGAGTCATAACATTCTTCCCGTGTAGCAATTCAATAACATGTGTTTAAACAGTTCACACCTTAAATTTCATTTGCCGCTGCCTTGCTTACCTGTCGGAAAACAGGCTTTCACGCTCTTGAGTCTCGCAATTTATAGTACGAACAGTATTTAATGGTTTGTGATTTTGTTGCTTTGTATTATGTCTTGTTTCATTTGATTTATTAGTTCATCTTTGGAGTTGAAGTGCTTTATTTCGCGGATGACGTCAATGATGTCAATGTGTAATTCTTGACCATAAATATCTTTGTTGAAATTGTGTATAAATACTTCAATTCTTGGTGTTGTTTGACAGAAAGTTGGGCTTGTTCCGATGCTTGTTGTTGATGCGAATTGTCTTCCTTCGATGGTTGCGATTGCGGCATAAACTCCGTGTTTTGGAATTAGAGTTTCTACACGTTCAAGATTAGCAGTAGGAAATCCCAATGTTCTTCCGCGAGCATCACCCTGTACAACTATTCCGCTCAAACGATACGGTAATCCCAAAAATGTATTGGCTTCTTTGATTCGTCCCTCTTGTATTAGTTTACGAATGAGACTGCTTGACGCTATTGCACCGTCAATTTGAACAGGTTCAACAATATCAATTTCCGCAACTGTACTGTTTACATAATTTTTCATCGATTCAGCATTGCCGGTACGATCACGTCCGAATGTAAAATTTTTTCCGCAAACAATAACACACGCTCGCAATCGCTCACACAACGTACCAAAAAAGAACGTTTCCGCGCTTTGTTGCAGAAATTTTTTATCTGTGTGTATCAAGATAATCGCATCAACATTGAATTTTCCGATAAGTTCAATTTTACGCTCAAGCGTATGAATTGGTCTAACGTCAAGCTCTGGACGCAATATAGTTATAGGATGAGGGCAAAACGTTACAACAACAGACGGAACAGATAATTTATCCGCATAATTTTTAAGATGATTTATTATTAAAGCATGACCACAATGTACTCCATCAAATTTGCCAATTGAGATTGCACCGTTATGGAATGTTGCGGGAACAGATTCAAAATCGTGAAATATTTGCATTTTTGTTACAAAAATTATTATCAACCGCCATCTCAAAATACCAATTAGGAACTTTTAAACTGTTCACACTTTAAACTTTCTTCACTGCCGCCTGCTTACCTATCGGAAAGCAGGCTTGTACGCTCTTGAGTTACGAAATTTATTGTACGATCAATATAGAAGTTGCCAATATTTATTTTTTGATTCGTTCTACTGCTTTTTCGTTTAACGGCATTATGTAGAAATCACGGAAAAGGCAACCTTGATTTCCGCCTCCGTGTAGTTGCAATCCGGTTTTGCCTTCTTTTGCACATTTTGGATCAACAATAGACCTTTTCGCTAACCTGTAGGAGACCACCCCTGACCCCTCCGAAGGAGGGGTTAGGGGGTGGTCTCGGAGGAGTTAAAGGCGGTTTTTTGTTGTAGGTTTTTTGTTGCGTTGATGTATTTTTAGGTTAGAGAAAAGGTCTAATGTCCAATATCACCCAACCATTTAGAAAAGTTGCAATACGATCTCCAACCGCTACCGTCCTAAACTCATTCCAATCTTTAGGCTTAAAAATTTCTCTTTCACTAATTTAACATTACGCGCAACCCAACCTCTTATCAGTTTACCATTTTCCGTCCACGAAACAGATTCGTTGGGAATCAAATAAGCAAATCCGTCTTCATCCGAAAATACCGCCGCAGTAACCGAAAACAAAAATAAATTAAATACCAATGAAAAAAATAACCTCATCGAATTTGCCCATTTAATATTAATTTCTTTTTAATTATAGAAACTTTGTCCATAATTTTTTTACAAATTGAACCAAAAAAATTTGTGGAAATTAGCGAAAATGTGTGGACAAAAAATTTTTTAACATTTATGTAACTCAAACTGTAGCCAACGATAACTGTTTTTTGATTTCTGCAATAACGATTTCTGGAGTTGCATGATTTATGACTTCTTCCCCAACAAGTACCATCGGTCCCTTGTCGCAACTTTCCATACAAAACGCCGCCTCAACCTGCAAAACATTGCCAAGTGCCCCCGCTTGAACAAAATCTTCAATCTCTTTCAACAAATCTTCACTTCCTCTCGCAAAACAACTCGTACCAACACAAACAGTTACCTTTACTTGCACGCCCGTGCCGTAACTTAGTACCGGCAATGTAATTCCGCTTATCCGGCGTCGGTTTTGGTAGGTAGTGTGTAAAAGCGAATGTGCAGTATGCCCACCGATTCCGTCCTCAAAATATTTCTCATAACAATCCGATAACTGTTTGTTATCTTGTGGGTTATGAAATTTTAGAGACACATCCGATTTGTACAAACCAGCCGCTCGCGCAACTCTTGTCCGCATATCGTTTGTAACCGGTTGACCGGCTCCGCCAACACATCCAAGCGGACAAGCCATTACTTCAATAAAGTCATATTGCGCCTCACCGCTGCGAATCCAATCCGCCACTTTGCGCGCGTTATTCAAGCCGTAAACTACGCATACCTTTACCTTTAAGCCTTCTACGTCTAAAGTCGCATCCCGAATAGATTTTTCACCCCGTACTTCCTCGTACTCGAACTTGTTCAACTTCTTACCACTAATCTTTTCAACAGCAAATCTCAACGCAGCTTCCATCACACCGCCGGTTGTGCCGAAAATTACGCCGCCGCCGGTGTAAGAATTAAACGGCTCATCAGGTTCCGTCGGCTCAAGCTCATTGAAACGCAAACCCGCCTCATCTATCATACGAACTAACTCTTGCGTTGTTAAAACATGATCAATGTCTGCAATCCCATTTTTGATAAACTTGTCTTGTTTGCATTCGTATTTCTTTGCCGTACAAGGCATTATCGAAACAATCACCAAGTCTTCCTGTTTCACTCCAAGTAAATCCGGCAGAATTAATCTTGCTGTCGGTCCGAACATGTGTTGCGGCGAACGGCATGTTGAAAGATTGTGCAATAAATCGGGCAAAAATTGTTCGGCAAATTTAACCCAAGCCGGACAACACGACGTAAACTGCGGTAAATTTTCGCCTTTAACTTTACGTTGTACGAATTCAGTTGCTTCTTCAAAAATTGTCTGGTCTGCCGCGAAGCTGGTATCGAATACTTTGTCAAATCCTATTGCTTTAAGAGCAGCAACAATACGTCCAATTTCAACTGCCCCCGGCACTCCGCCAAACGCCTCACCTATCGCAACCCGAACTGCCGGCGCAATTTGAACCACAACTGTTTTCGTCGGATCGTTGATTACTTGCCAGACTTTGTCAACATCATCCCGAACTGTCAACGCACCAACCGGACAAACCGTAGCACAAAGTCCACAATTCACACATTCTACATCAGCAAGATTTTTGTTAAACGGCGGAACAACTGTAGATTTCGCACCGCGCCCTGCAAATCCAATCGCACCAACACCTTGAATTTCGTTGCACGCACGGACACAATCGCCGCAAAGAATACACTTGTTCGGGTCGCGGACAAGAGAGTAACTCGAACGGTCAATAGGTTTACGCACGAATGTTCGTTTGAATCGGATGTCGTTGATTCCGTGTTTTCGGGCAAGACTTTGTAATTTGCAACGCGTATTTTTTGAACAAAGAGTACAATTTTGGTCGTGATTGGCTAGTATAAGTTCAAGTGCAATTTTTCTGATTTCACGGATTTCTTCCGTGTGTGTCAAGACTTCCATTCCGTCTTGTGGTTGCGTAGAACACGACGCAACAATTCCAAGTCCTTTAACATCAACAAGACAAAGTCTGCAAGCGCCGTAAATACTCAATTCAGAATGGTAGCAGAATGTTGGAATTTCGATTCCGGCTTTACGCGCAACTTCAAGTAAGTTACGCTCACCTTCAATTTTAATTTTGACCCCATTAATAGTTAGGGTTTTAGCGGTTTCGGTCATTGGGAATGGATGATTGGTAATGGATTGTATTAGGGTTAATGCGGGAGATGATTACATCAAAAACTGAAGAAATATAAATTTACAATCAGATTTCTTCTTCATCAATTTTCACCTCTCAAAATTCAACAACATTTTATCCAAATTCCAACCTCCACACAAGGGAGGCGGAAAATAGGATTGTCAATCAATTCCAAAGAACTATTCAGCGATTGTTTTTTAGGTTGATAAAAGGTTCTAAAGTTTATGAAAAAAACCGCAAGCGGAAACGTAGCGAAACGCAATAGCAAAAAAATAAATCGTAACTATTCAGTCTATTCAGTCGTATTTATCAAACTATTCAAAAATCGGAAACAGGTTTTTACGCTTTTGAATCACGCAATTTATATTACGAGCAATATAGAAGT
>JAITDV010000001.1 GCA_031282385.1 Planctomycetaceae bacterium
AATTGTAACCATCAGGTTACGAAATGAAAGGGCGATATTCTACACCTTTTAAATATCCGTTCAAGAACCTTATACTGATTGTCCTATAAATTGCACGACTCAAGAGCGTAAAAACCTGTTTGTCGATAGGTAAGCAGGCGGCGGCAAAGGATATTTAAAATGTAAACAATTTAAAAGTGTTTGTGACTATTTTGATGTATTCGGATTCTTTTTTTCGCATTGTTTTTTTTGAATTTGTTTTTTTATCGTCGTAGCCAACGAGGTGTAATGAACCATGAATTGCATAAAGAAAAAATTCTTCCAACGGAGACCAATTAAATTCATTTGCCCGTTCAATTGCTGTGTCTGCACATACAATAATATCGCCTTCAAGATATTTTTGTACATTACCGTTTTTATTGGTTTCCTTGTAATCAACTTGGAAACTTATTACATCTGTAACATAATCGTGCCCGAGAAATTTGGCATTGTATTTAAGCATCGTTTCGCCATTGACTATTGCAATATTAAGATGCCCGCAACTAATATTCGCATCGTCAAGTATCTGATGGCAAATTGTTTTCAAAGTTATGGTAATTTTTTGTTTGTGTTTTGCATTTTTACTAAAAAGACAAAGCAGATTTTGCTCATCAATAACATTAACTGTGAATGATTGCATTTTGAAAATCTTAAAAAAACCGAAATTATACTGTTCGTACTATAAATTGTATGACTTAAGAGCGTAAAAGCCTGCTTTCCAGTAGATAGGCGGCGACAAATGAAAGTTAAAGTGTGAACAGTTTAAAAATTCGTAATTTGCTTGAAATATAATTGGAAGACAATTTTGACAAAAAAACCGGAGAAATTCCAAAGAACTTCTCCGGCTTATTATCATCTAACCGATACAAAATTTTTGTCCGGCATGTTGGAAATTTATACCGATATTCATTGACAAGTCATTACTCAAATCTGTAGCTGTAAGTTACTTTTTTTGATTCTTATAACTTAACGACCGAACAATTTTTGTCTGTTGACTGGAACTGGAACTTGGTAAATTGTTACCTTCGGTACTTTTTGCGGGACAACATACGATACTTGACGCGGTTCAAGTTTATAACCTAATACGGTTTTTTCATCTTGTTCCGGTTTGTAAGTTACGTAATGCCGATCCGCTTCCTTTTCTTCAGGAAACAATCTGCAAACTCGATACGGGACTGTTTTTTCAACTGTCTCAATTTCGTTACGGCAAACTTGGTACTTTACTGTTTTGACTTTTTGCTCCGGTACATGACGGCAAACCGTATATTCTTCGCTCTTTTCTTCCGGCACAAGTTTACAAACAGTATAATTCACCGTTTTAGTACGTTGTTCTGGTATCAAACGGCAAACTTTGTAATTTTGAACCTTTGTTTCAGGCGTTAATTTACAAACTTGATAACTCACCGTTTTGGTTTTTTGCTCCGGTATATGACGGCAAACTGTATATTCCTCGCTCTTTTCTTCCGGTACAAGCTTGCAAACAACATAATTCACCGTCCTAGTACGTTGTTCGGGAATGAGTCGGCAAACTGTGTATTTTTGAGTTTTAGTTTCGGGAATCAATTTGCATTCAACGTAATTCACCGTTTTCGTTTTGACTTCCGGCACATTACGGCAAACTGTATATTCCTCGCTCTTTTTTTCCGGTAAAAGTTTACAAACAACATAATTCACCGTTTTAGTACGTTGTTCCGGCACAAGTCGGCAAACGTTATAAGTCCGCGTTTTTGTTTCTGGAATCAACTTACAATTCAAACGTGTTACAGTTTTCATACGAACTTCAGGAATCAATTTGCAAACGGTATATTTCCGAACTTTTGTTTCGGGTATTAGTTTGCAAACGACATAATTCACTGTTTTTGTTCGTTGCTCTGGAACGAATCTGCAAACGGTATAAGTTTGAGTTTTCGTTTCGGGAACGAGTTTGCAAGACAAATAATTGACCGTTTTGGTTCGTACTTCCGGTTCGTATTTGATTGCGGTGATTTCCTTTTCGTTGACTTCTGGAATCCATACTTTCTTGAAACATTTGACTGGAGGACATTGGGTTGTAACCGGCTTTAGCCGCTCAACTTCTTTGCCTTCCGCGTTTTTCTCTTTTACGCAAGTATATTTGATCATTGTCTGACCTGGTACTTCGTAGCTCTTTATATCCCAATGTCCGCCGACAACCTGAACCTTTTTCTGATAAGGAACCGCTTTGCAAACAACATAAGAAACTTCCTTACTTTTTGTTTCATAAACCGGCTTTAATGTGTTAATTGTACGTTGTTTCTCTTCAAATACCGGCTTCGCAATATAATAATTTACATCCTTGCTGCGAGTTTCATAAACTCGTTTGTTCTCAATGTACTGCTGTTCACGCTCTTCAAAAACTGGTTTTTTGACGATGAAGGAAACTTCTTCGTTTTTGGTTTCGTAAACAGGTCGAACAACCGTGTAATCCTGTTGTTTTGTTTCCCAAACCGGCTTAGTCGCAATGTAATTAATTTCTTTGGTACGGGTTTCGTAAACGGGTTTCATTGCTGTCCAAGTCCGAGTTTTACGCTCGTAAACCGGTTTGTAAGTAACATAAGAAACTTCGCGGCTTTTTTGTTCGTACACTGGTTTCAAAGTTGTAATTTCGCGTTGTCTTTCTTCAAAAGTAGGTTTTGTTACAAAATATTGAACTTCCTTTGTCCGAGGTTCATAGACTCTTTTGAAATCGATCCAATTTCGTACTTTTTTCTCAAAAACCGTTTTGTACGAAACGTAAGGAACTTCTTTTGTCCGTACTTCAAATGACGGTTTCAAAACGATGTACTCACGTTGTCTGTCTTCCCAAACGGGTTTAGTTACAACGTAATTTACCTCTTTGGTTTTTTGTGTGTACTCCAGTTTGAAGTCGATCCAATTTCTTACTTTCTTTTCAAAAACAGGTTTGTATGAAACGTAAGGAATTTCTTTTGTCCGAACTTCAAATGACGGTTTCCAAACGATATACTCGCGTTGCTTGTCTTCCCAAACGGGCTTGTTGACGAAGTAATTAACTTCTTTGGTTTTTTGCGTGTATTCGCGTTTGAAATCAATCCAATTACGTACTTTCTTTTCAAAAACAGGTTTATACACGATGTAGGGGACTTCCGTTGTTTTTGTCTCCCATACAGGTTTAATGACGTTGTAAGAGACTTTCCGTGTTTTCTCTTCGTAAACTGGTTTAACGACAGTGTACTTAACTTTTTCCGTTCGAACTTCAGGTACGTAACGGTAAAATTGAACTTTACGGGTAACTGGTACTCTGTCATAAACCGTTCGGTAACAAGTTGTCAACTTCGTTTCATACTCTACTTTCTGAAAAGTTTTGAGCACAGTACAATCATCTGCAAAGTTTTCATAATTCGCACGATAGGTACCCATGCCACAGTAACCCGCGTCAGCAGTCTGTACAGTTGTACCTAATATAAAGAGAGCCAGTGCGAAAAGAGTAGCTCCCATAAACTTGATTTTCATTTGTTCCTCCCTACACCGACTTTGGATGTCGGCAAAACTGTTTGTGAAGTGTGATTGAACAACATCCCAATTTATACGCCAATTTAGTCTTGCCGTCGTCCCAACTATCCAATTTATCTAAATCGAGCACCCCACTCATTCCGCACAATTCTTAAACAACATAATTCCAATTGCAATTTGTATCGGCATTCGGAATATATCGTCTGTAACGATTGTATCGGTCTGATGAAGTTTTCCGCTCAAACAAAATGTAACTGCTGTAATCCATCTTATGCACAAAATACATAAGATAAATTAAATACAAAGCTGGTACGTCTGCTCCAGACTAGCAAAATTATATCGCCTATTTTAACAAAAGTAAAGCACCTTAGATATTTTTTTTATCTATTTTATCAATTCTTGTACAAATGTTCTATTTTTTCTGGTTTTTACAGTTTATCTATCTGAACTAAACTAAACCATCGGTATAAATATTTTATTTCGTAACTCCAATCAATTTAACAAAAAATTTACAAAAGTTTTTGAATCGAAAACCGAAAATAGACGAGATTGGACAATTACTTGAAACATAAAATTTCGACCAACTTCTTAAAATCAAAGAAAATATTCTAAATTTTCAAGTTGATATTTCGTCAAATCTATTGATTTAGCAATCAGGGTAGTTGATTTTTAAACTATAATTTGGTAGAATAACGTAATCTGGAGAAAAGAACCGTTTCCAAAAAAACATGTTGTTTTGGTTATTTCTCCAATTCGACAAATTTCATGTTTTGCCAAAATTGCATGTATTTAAATATTATCAAGTTATCGAAAAGGCTAATAATAGCAGTTTTTGATAATTTGGGTAACTTAACTAAATATCAAATTTGGTTTCATGGATTCAACGATAAAAATCAAAATTGCTTGTGTAATTGGACAATTTAAGCAATTTGTAAGACTTACAAATAATATTTGAATTAAGTAATTCAGTTATTTTAGAATTTCAGTAATATTCAGTAACGTTGAGGTCTGAAGTCAGTTTTCCTTTGGGTGGGTAAATTGGCTCAAAATTACTGAAATAGAAATATGAGTTATTTAAGGTAAGCCGAAAATTTTATCGGTTATGTGTGATTAAACAGTTTACACCTTGCAAGTTAGCGCCGTGAATTTTGTTAGTTTGTATTTGATTTGTATTTACAGGATTTAACTTAACACAATACAGACAACATAAAATAGCGTAAAACTTGGTGTAATTAAACCTTTAACTTTTTGAACAAAAAATTTGGGAGTACAGCAATGGCAACATCAGCAGAACTTAGTATTTTGACAGTGAAACAACTTGGTTCGATAGCTAAGGAGCTTGCAGTTCCGGGTTGGCATGAAATGAGAAAGGATGAAGTAGTCCGTTCTATCATTTCCAAATCTAGATCAAAAAGCGGCGGCGAGCGGCTTAAACAGATTTTGAGTTCGCCCAAATTCGCGGCTTTTAATTTGGGCAAAACGAATTCGGTTAAGCCGGTTTCAAGCAAATCCAGTTCAACTCGTAATGTTTCTACAAAACATGCGGTTTCGTTGAACGCAGCATCTAAAGCCAGACCTAAAAAATTGTCGGCTTCGGCAGTTGCGTCGCCGAAAAGTAAAACTAGAACAACAACAGTAACTAACAATATTGACGCAACCGCTAAAAAACGCGCGGCAACTTCAAAACTTGATGAAGTTGCGAAAATCAATGTTTTATCGCGTGATCGGCGAAAGGAAACGCCTCGTAAACTTATCAGTTCGGAGTCTGATCTTGTTCGGACGGACAATGCGGCTGCGGTTTCGGAGCGTTCGCGGCTTAGTAGGGATTTGGGGTCGTCGGACACTGCAATTAAGGAAGATCAATTAGCGTTGACGGTGCGGGGACCGTTTTGGCTGCATGCTTTTTGGCAATTGAGCAGCCGGACGATTGAACGAATAAAGGTATCAATGGGGCATTTTTGGTACACGGCGATACCGATTTTGCGAATTTTCAAAATTGAGTCGGATTCTGCGACTCTTGATCGACGTAAATTATTTCGTGAAATACGTATTCATGGTGGTGTGAGGCATTGGTATATTGATGTAACGGATCCGCCGTCGGTGTTTCAGGCGGAGTTAGGCTATTTGTCAAAAGAGAAAAAGTTTCATTTACTAGTTTCAAGCAATACCGTGGAGACGCCGCCGAGACAGATTGTTGATGATCTTGACAAGTTGGATGACAACTGGCGCGAAATTGATGAAAATCTAACTAGAATTTACAGGTTGAGTACAAACGACGTGAATAATTCTGATTTGAAGAGGGTTTTTGAAAAGCAGTTAAATCGTCCAATGTCGCTGCCGCTTATTTCGCGTTACAAAAGTACGAGACAAAAAAATGTCAACGAAAAAACAAGACGAAATTTCCTATTCACTATTGACGCTGATATTATAATTCATGGTAAAACGGATCCGAGTGTACAAGTTACGGTAAAAAATGAACCGATTACAATAAATTCGGACGGTACGTTTTCTGTCAGATTTTCAATACCGGAAAAACGGCATGTTTTCCCGATTGAGGCTGAAAGTAACGATGGTGTTGAGGTACAACGGGTAATACTAACAATGGAACGAAACACAAGAGTATTGGAAACTTTATTTCAAGAACATTCGGACGACGACTAATTTTCCAAATTACAATTACAATAAAAATCGTACCTTAGTTCCGTCGAGAATGTAAAATTTGACAATGTATTTCGTTCTGAAAGAACAGTGCAATAATACTGCAACAAATTTCTGCCTTGCCCTTTCAATTCGAGGATTTTAAACAGTTCACAGTTTAAAATTTTGCATTTACCCTGTAGAGGTTTTCCGTGAATAACCCTCATAAAGCTTGGAGTTATTTATGGAAAATTCCTACGGAGTAAATGCTGTTTTAGTTGCAATATAACTATTCGGTTGCGGTTATAAATATTCTTTTGAGTCCCGCAATTTATGGCACGAACAGTCTACCAGACAAAACGTAACATCAGCAGAAACTAATCTAACCGGTGAGAAATTCTTGAAGAGAAATGGCGGGAATATTCAATTCGGTGGCTTTTTGCCGTAACTCAAAATCGTTGGATAGCAATTGTGCTGACTTTTTTTCCAGAAGCAACCGTTTCGTTACCGCAAGAATTTGAAGATCACATTCATCATTATCATTTGTAGCGTTATAAAATTTCGGTAACAATTTTCGTACTTCCGAGCGGTTTGTGTGTGTTTGTAGAATGCGGTTTTTGGGAAATTGCCGGATGAGGTTCAGTATTTGTTGTGATTTCTTTCCCCGCATATTTTTATCTTTCGCACGATTCGACAACTCGTCAAGAACCGTTTGCGGTAAAACGCAAATATCGTTGTCATTCAACCGATTTAGAATTTTTTCATCATGAAAGAAAATATTTGTATCAATTACAAGATAAAACGATATTTCCCGCTGATTTTTTTGAACAGGAATTGCTCCTTTTGAGGCTGCTTCGTGAAGCGACAGAAAATCGTGAAGTATTTGAATTTCGTTTTGATTTTTGGGGTCGGCGTTATTTCCGTACAGTTCCAGCCAATTTTTAATTTGAACGGCAAGTTGTTTATTTTCTTCTTTTGGAAAATTTTTCTGAATCAGCGGTTTTTTCTGACATTGCCGTGCCAATTTTTTTAATAACGCATATTGATCCATCATGTAAAAACTTTCGGTAAAAGAATTTTTGTAATATTTCAGTGGATTTAGTGTTTTGAGTTAATTGATAACTCATGTTACGCAGGGGCTAAATATCAGTTTTTCCTTCGCCGCTTGTATGTTTATATTGCCGTAATTAGTGGTAATTTTTTGGGGGGTGATTTCTGATTTTTTTCCTTTTGGCGATTAATCGCCAAAAGGAAAAAAATCAGAAATCATGATACTTTATGGAAATTGCCGTGTGAATACGTTTGCCCCTCGTTCCTTAGAACGTCCAGTAGTATGTAGCTCACGGCATTATATTTGTAACTCGGAC
>JAITDV010000353.1 GCA_031282385.1 Planctomycetaceae bacterium
ACAATGCGACAATCACTGCATCCATTATAGTTGTTAAAAACGGATTAACATTTACCGATCCGAAGCACCCGCAAGATTCCGCACCGGATATGCATTTGAATAACGAGACTATACCAAACGCGACAAATAGAATCGTTGTAATAAACCATGCAATTCTGGAAAAAAGACCGAAAAACAAAACCAATGCAAGAATCAACTCACATTCGATCAAAAGAACCTGAAACCAGCGTTGATCAAAAAGACCATCGCCCAGACTTGAAAATGTAGATAATTGATAACTTTTCAGACACGCCGCAGTAATCAATACCGCCACTACCAGAATCCGTACCAACAACCAACCAATTCTTTTATTATCGGTTTTACAATCTGTCACCTGTGATCTGTTGTTGTAGTCCACCATACTCATAGCAAATCCTCTGTAAGAAAAAACAAGCCTAATTAATTTAGCAAAGCATGCAAAAAAACTAGCCACAAAACCCAACACCACTCAACACACTTTTCGTACTTCGACTTTCGACTGCTTTCATTGTAGCACTCCAGCATTTTATATTCACCACAAAAACCGCAAACCAAAACAAGAGTGATTAATTTACCCCCATTCTACAAATAACAAAAGGGGGAGGGGGAGACAAAATTTTTCCAGATTTTGGTAACTTATAAATACAAAAATCTGCATAAATCTGTCCTTTTATGTTCTTTAAAACATACACACAATTTTTTATTCATGGTCGAAAAATTTATATTTCAATATTGTTCCGACAGTAATGATACCATCTTTCAGTATGATTTTTTTCGTAGCTTTAAAATTTCTGCTGTTTTAATTGATAGGAATTTCGCAGATGCGTAACTTTCGTTTAGCAATTTTTACAGTTAAACTCAAAACTGTCTCAATGTGGTTTTTTTTCGTTGATATACAATTCGCACCTTAAAATTCCTTTTTTAGAACAGACGATCCAGCTGGATCTAAAAATCGGAACAAATGAATATACCATTCACACTTTAAAATACGGTTTTCAGGATCGCCTGCTCTCAAAAACAGAATTTTCAAGTTCGAATAGTTATAGATAAGCGACCTTTCACTGAAATATTGATTACAATTAAATGATACGTCTAAATGATACGTCTTTTTTTGTAATAGGGTTATCCAGCTCATAGCAAAAATCATAAAAAAGATAAACTCAAAAAAATAATAATCCTACAAGGTATTGACTACACCAATTATTAAGATCATAATTGCAACAATTCACCATTTGTAATATTCTTTTCGCGTGAAATCTCAGAATGTATCGTGGAATTGTACTATTATTTTAACATCAACCAAAATTTTATAGCTATGATTGAATATATATATACGAATTTTTGTAATGAAAAAATATTTGTGTTTTTTTATTGTTTGCTTTTAACCTTCGAGTCGGGGTGTTCGCGTAGTGATATACCGTCTAATTTGGGGGACAAATTGGTAATTTCTGAGTCAGGTTTTCATGATTTTGGAATCGTTGGACAAAAGGAAACATTACGGCATAATTTTATTCTGACCAATAAGTCACAAATTCCATTGCGTATTGTTGGATTGGAATCGTCTTGTGGGTGTACTGTCGCGGATACAGGAAAAGATTTTTTTAATTCAGCAATCAAGACGAATGAAAAAATTGATTTTCCTGTAGTATTCAGCACTGGAACCGGACAAGGAAAAATAGCTGCCACGATTGCTGTTTACTATCAACAAGTTTTTGAGGATCCATCTATCGCTCCTTTGAGGAAGTCGCTAGTTGAAGTAATTGCAACAATCAAACCTGATTATCAAATAGAACCGTATGTGATTGACTTGGGTAAAGTCAACGGTTTGGAAGTACAAAAAGTCTATTCTAAATTCAGCATTATTACCGACCAATTAGAAACTCTTGATATAAAAGAAATCCGTCCATCAACTGATGCAATAACCACAAAACTAATCTCTCATAACGGGTCAAAATATGAGTACGAAATTAGTCTTGATGTTACTTCATTTGTAGAGAGTCAGGAGTTTAACGGAAATATAATTATTGAAACAAATAGTAAACTAATACCGCAAAAATTAGTTAAAGTCTGCGCGAATTATAATGCACCGATTAGTGTTACTGCTTCGTCCGTTATTATTTCTTCAGAGGAGGCGGGCAATGTTGAAAAACAGATTTTAATATCAACAAGCGTACCTTCACAATTAGCTGAAGTTGAAACTTTACCGAATAGGTTTGTTCGTGTATCGTTTGATGCTGAAGAAATATCAAAAAATCACACAGTAAATTTTTTTGTTGAGCCGTGTTTGGATGCGGATATAGACGAAAAAATAGTTTTGAACGTAACACTTTTTCCTATCGGGGAGGGAAAAAGTGTAAATAAAATTATCCCCATAACAATGTTTAGATTTAGAAAAGGAAAATAGAAATGAGAAAATTTATGTTTGTGTTGGCAACATGCCTGATGTTTGTATTGGTATATGTTGGTATTGTGGTAAATGTTGCAAGTACTGAACCCCAATGCCAAGTTCCAAATCTAAGTACGACTCCATGTTATTCACCTGACGACAGAGTTTTGACATGCACTGGAATGGAATATTTTGAGTGCGGCGCTGTAAGTGCGGTGGCTTTTGTTTACGAGATCACCGATATGCCCGATGGTACGATCAAGACTGCAACTGGTGTTACCAAAGGAGAAGATTTTAACTGTTGGAGAAGGAAAGGATGTGTTTGGAATTATACAACTAACATGTGCGAGACTTCAGCTATCTGGTCAGCATGGAGAATTAAATCCAGGGTTGTTGTAGATAACGATAAAACGTGTCCGCTTGAATAAGGCAGCCTTGCGAGTGAATCGGTAATTAAGCATGAGGTATCGGTTTTTGCTGATGCCTCACACTGGTTTTTGTTTAATGTTGGTCAAATTTGTAAATTTGACAATTAGTTTCTTTTTATGGAGGTTTTTATGCGAAGTTTTTTGGTATTTGTTTTTGTCTGTCTATTTTCAGGTTTTGCTTTTGCAGATAATTCGAGTAAGGCAATGGCGTTGCTTAAAGGTGTAGAGCAGAAGTTTAGAAAAGTTGATTGTTTTTTTATTCGTTATACGGAGCATAGGAAAGAGGAAGGCAAAACAGTTGAACAAGTTGTAAAGTTTGAACGTGGTAAGATACTAAAAGAGCATCTGCCAAATGAGAGGTTTGTAGGAATTAAATCACTTTTATTAGGTGATTCAATGTATGTAATGCATGGTCAAAAAGCTACTGAAGTACTCAGTGTTGTTGACTTAAAATCAGTTAACGCGTATGGTGCAGACACTTATGATCCTAGACAGCTGTGTATAACCCCTGACCCGGTACACAGTAATAGCTTGGAAGGTTGTCTTCTTATGCACGATAACCTTAAATTTTCAGTTGAAGAGATAGAATATAAAGGTAAGAGGGTAAATCGAGTTTTTTGGGAAGGTCAAAGGGGAAAATTGTTCGAACAATGGGAATTTGTTATTGAGGAACCGGGTTTTCATATTCTTAAATGTTCTATAAAACTTCCTCTCAATAATGAATATTCGCTGGAATCTGAATATAATAATCCCGCTTTTTTCCCATTCCCGACTCAAATAAGAGCAATGCATACGAAAGGAAAAGATAAAGAAGTTATTGTATTTGATCGCACAATAACAATAAATGAGGTAGAGATAAAAAAATCTTTCCCGCCGGAGACTTTTACGCTCAAGGGACTTAACTTGCCGCTTAATACTGATGTAACCGATATTCGTATTCATCGTCGTCTTGGTTATTGGGACGGAGAAAAGTTGGTGGACAACCCTGTCAAAATATCCGCGCAAGAAAGTAAAAAATTAGAATTAGAGAAAGCGCAAAACTCTCCTGGCTTTTATTTACGTGTAGTTTTTATCGGATTGGGGATTCTTTTGATTTTGCCCGCAATTATTAAATTGCTGCTAAAAGTAAAAGGAAAATGATCAACCCGCCCAACAACAGATGATATACTCATCATACTTGAGTTTCCGTTTTTTATTTTCGTCGTCGCAGGCTTTAGCTTACGGAATGGAAAACGAAAACCGCATTTTAAAGTGAGAGTGGTATAGTTACGATTCGTTTTATCATATTCCGCTTCACGAATGTTAAAACTGTTTTGATGTAATATCGTCCGGCGTTAGATGATAAATATAAATCGAATAACCCGCCATCGCAACAGGTTCAAATTTGAGAAAATAACGATACTGTTTTTCTTTGTCGTAAATATAATTGACACTCAACGCATACCAACCGGATTGCAGATCATTGACAGACGGCATCTCTTTTGAAGGAAGTTTTGTTAATTCTAATGGATAGCTGCCCCAATAAGCAACTTTAATCTCAGTAACTTCAGGATGACTTGCACACCACCGCTCAAGATAAAAAAGGTCTTGCCCCCAATCAATGTTACTATCGAGTAAATGACGCGCACCATTACAAGAACCACAATCAAATAATCGCCTTGTTTGTTGCAAAAATGTCTTGGGAGATGTTTTGCTCAGTTTCGGATAATTTTTATCTTCCGGTGTTGGCAATATTGCGGCAAGCTCGTTGAAATATGAAATTGAAT
>JAITDV010000365.1 GCA_031282385.1 Planctomycetaceae bacterium
GGAGGGGTTAGGGGTGGTCTCGGAGGAGTTAAAGGCGGTTTTTCGTTGTAGTTTTTTTGTTGCGTTGATGTATTTTTAGGTTAGAGAAAAGGTCTAATATATAGATTATATTTATTGTAACGATAATTTTGGTAAATTTATTATTTTGTTTGGAGTAATTAGGAAAATAATGGGTTGCTTTTTAGGGTGGAAATATTGATAATATGGGTAATAGCTGTATGTTTTAGTCAACTTTATCGATTTGGAATAGTTACCTAAAACAATAATTGTCCTGAACACCTCATGATATTTTTCATTGTCAAAATATCAAAATACAAATGACAATATCACACTCATCACCACAACCGGATGATCCGAACTACGCCGCGCGGATAGCATTGATACAATCACTCAACAATTCAAAATCTCTTATCGTTTTGGCGTTGACCGGCGGAGGTCAAGTAATAGGCGATTTGTTGTCGGTTCCTGGTACGTCGGGTACGTTGCTTGAGGCGACGGTAACTTATTCGCCGGAATCAATGTGTAATTATATTGGTTGTGTACCGGATCAATATTGTTGCCGTCAAACCGCGTGTTATATGGCGACTGCGGCTTTTAATCGGGCAATAAAAATAATCCTTTCACGTAAAAATAATCAGACTTCTGTTATTCCGTCTGTATTGCTTGATTGCCCTAACAGTAATAAAAGTCAATTTGACCGAGTTGAAATTCTACCGCAAAATTCTGCACCTCAAAATCAAACAACATTGGATGATTTTTCTAATTTGATTGGTGTTGGTTGTACGGCTTCGCTTGTTACGAATCGTGAAAAGGCTGGTCGGCATCGGGTTTATGTTACGGTTCAGACGCTTGTGGGAACGTTTGCGTTTTACTTGAAATTGAACAAAGGCGAGCGGTCGCGGGTTGAGGAGGATAGTTTAGTTGCGGATTTGATATTGAGTGCGATTGAGGTGGCGCGTAATGATTTGGAGCTTCGGCGCCGTGATTGGGCGGACGATTTTGTTCTGAATTCGGAACACGGCAAGACGCCGGAAGATAAGTTGTTTGATGCTTTTGAGTGTAATTCCAATGAAACTGTTAAATTAGATATGAAGTTACCGTTGCCGCTCAAGTCTGGTGAGTTAGTTGAGAGTTTATCGGTAGTTGCGACGCACCCGATTGTGGATTTATTTTTTGGCAAGTCCAAAGCGGTATTGTGGTATCGAGGCAAGATAAGACGTCTTAATCATATTGATTCAATTGAGTCAAAAAAGGATCCTTTCAATAGATATGCGGAGTTTATGCAAGCGATTTTCCCGGGTTCGTTTAGTCCAGTTCATTCGGGACATCTTGAAATGATTGAGATTGCGGAGAAGCGATTGGGGTGTAAGGTTGCGATGGAGATTTCGATTTCAAATGCGGACAAGCCGATGGTTGATTATATTGAGTTGTGGTCGAGATTGCGTGAAATTGAACATGTGCGTCCGGGTCAAATTGTGTGGTTGACGCAAACGCCGTTATTTGAAGAAAAGTCAGAAATTTTTCGCGGGGCAACTTTTATTATCGGAGCTGACACGTTAAAACGTTTTGCGGATGTGCAGCGGTTTTATAGAAATATTCATCACTTGCATG
This sequence comes from Planctomycetaceae bacterium, assembly GCA_031282385.1. Classification (GTDB taxonomy): domain Bacteria; phylum Planctomycetota; class Planctomycetia; order Pirellulales; family Thermoguttaceae; genus WRKP01. Next base: position 1,612 of record JAITDV010000365.1, read on the forward strand.
ATGTTATCAGGGTAATATCGTACAATGATTGCAGGTTTTTGGTTTTTGCAAGAGAATGTGAAAATGCAATTGAATCTTTAAGCTCTTTGAATATTCCAGACATGCTTCGTAGTATTTGTGATGAAGTTCAAGCATCAGATTTTACAAAAAATATCTCCTCAACAATTATACGGCAAAACAAATTGAATGAAGTAACAAATAGCTGTGATTAATTGGATAACAATTTTAAATAGTTTACAAATATTCCGAAAACGAAAAAATAATTAACAGTTTTTTATTAAATGATTTGGTGTATAGTTGGTTACATGTGGCTTTTTTTGCATCGACCATTTGAGGTTTGGCATTGGCTTGGTGATTTGCATATTGAACGTGTTTACATGGTATTTGTTCTTATGGCGTGGGTAGCTTTGTCGAACAAGCAATTGTTGACGAACAGGGTAAATTTGGCGGTTGGTCTTTTTGCTTTTGCAATGATTTTTTCGTCAATGATGAGTCCTTATACAAATATATTTGCGGAGGGAGTTCAATCGTGGTTGAAATATCTTGTGTTTTATATTTTGTTGATGACGAGTTTGAAGAGTGAGCGTGATTTGAAGATAGTGATGACGGGTATGATTATATGTTTTTTTATTTACATGCTGCATTCGTATCGTGAGTTTTTGAATGGCAGATATAATTATGCAATGGGTACAGTTCGTATGATTGGGGTTGACAGTACAATGGGTTCACCTAATTCTTTTGGTGCTTCGATAGTAATATTTTTGCCGTTGTTGATACCTCTTTTCAATCTGATAAAAAACAAGTGGCATGTTTTATTTTTTGTAGCGTATATTCTTTTGAGTTTGCGTTGTGTACAACTTACGGGTTCGCGTTCTTCGTTTATGGCGTTGGCTGTTTGTTTGACGGGTATGATATTGTTGTCTAAACATAGGTTAACATTATTTCCGTTGGCGATGTTAGGTTCGCCGTTTTTGTGGGTGCTGTTACCGGAAAATCTTAAAAATCGTTATCGAACGATTTGGGATTCGTCAATCAATGAGAGTGCAAATCAGTCAGCTCAAGGGCGTCTTGAAGGATTTTGGGACGGGTTGGCGAATTGGCAGAGTTCACCGATTTGGGGAGTGGGACCGGATTGTCATGGAATTGCTTCTGGTAGTGGTTTATTGTCGCATTTTTTGTACAGTCAAATTCCGGGTGAGTTGGGAACAATTGGTGTAATTGCGTTTTTGATGCTTTTATTTTCTTATTGGGCAAATCATTTAGAAATTTTGCATTGTTGCGAATATATAAAACGCAAGGGACACGGCAAGGAGTGTGAATATTGTTATGCGGTATCAATAGCGACGCTTGGTTCTGTTGGGTTGATGTTATTTCTGGGGTTGAGCGGACACAATGGCTACAGGTTTACTTGGATTTGGGTCGCAGCGTTTCAAGCTATCGCATTGTCAATAATAAAGACAAAAATGACAGATTTACAACAACAAGAATTGTTCTCCAAACTTGCATAATGTAAATTATAATTTCAACAAACTGATAGTGTAACTATTCAGTTGCGGGATACCTGTAATCCGCAAATAATAAAAACAATACACGATATTAAAGTAAACAACCCTTATTTAGTTGTCCCTGAAAAAGTCATTTGGTGCTATAAATTCTGGGTTTATCTGGTTGTAAGGTAGAGTTATAATTTGCAAGTTAGTTATTAGACCTTTTCGATAACCTGTAGGAAACCACCCCTGACCTCTCCGAAGGAGGTGAATTATTCGCATCCCTCGGAGGCGTCTTCTTATTCCCCTCCTTCGGAGGGGTTAGGGGTGGTTTCGGAGGAGTTAAAGGCGGTTTTTCGTTGTAGGTTTTTTGTTGTGTTGATGTATTTTTAGGTTAGAAAAAAGGTCTAGTATAGAATTAACCTTTAACAATAAAAAAAAATGAGTAGTGGTTTTATTGATCTTGATGAAGTGCAATTTGATATTGGTCGTGAGGGGCGTTGTGGATTTCCTGAAGTTGTTTATGCTGAGGGTAAATCTAAAGAGACGATTTGGAAAATATTTCAAACGATAATTAAACACAATATAGATGGTTTCGCAACTCGAGTGAGTGAAGGAAAAGGATTATTTTTAGTGCAAGAGTTGAAACGAAACAATATAGATTTTTCGTACAATAAAATTGCGAAAACGATTCGGATTTTCAAACGCGGCGTTAATTGTGTGTCGGTGTGTGGTAAGGTTGCGGTTATATCGGCGGGGACGAGTGATTTACCGGTTGCGGAGGAGGCGAAGGAGACGGTTCTTTGGACGGGTGCGGAAGTAGTTTTTATTCAAGATGTTGGAGTTGCGGGACCGCACAGATTGCAGGCGAAGTTACCGTTATTTGTGGATTCGGATGCGGTGGTTGTTGTTGCGGGGATGGAGGGTGCGTTACCGAGTGTGGTTGGCGGTTTTGTACAAGTGCCGGTTATCGCTGTACCAACAAGCGTAGGATACGGCGCAAGTTTCGGAGGATTAGCGGCATTACTTGGAATGTTAAACAGTTGTGCGTCGAATGTTACTGTTGTAAATATTGATGCGGGATTCAAAGCCGGTTATGTTGCGGGATTGATTGCTAAAAGAGTTGGCAAAAAGATGTAACTCTTCAGTAGCGTGTGTTTTTTTATTGTGAAATGTTTTGAGTTAAATTTTTGGCAATGGGCGGAAAGCCCAATAAATCCGCGCGGAACAACATAGTGAACTTCTAAAAACTCATTTTGTCCACGAATTTTCACGAAAGATTACAAATTAAATAATTTGTGCAATTTCGTGTCAATTCGTGGATAAAATAAAATTATTGTCTAAATTTGTCTATTCTTAAAATAGGTTTTTAGAAGTTACCTTTATTGCTGTTATGAATTGGCGGTCGGGCGGTTTGGGTTTCCTCGAAAGTTGGTGTTGGGCGAAAATCGGGGTGGTCTTTGTATCTCAGGTTTTTTCGTCCAAAATACGTCCCATAATATTGTCCGTTGGAATCCACCCACGTCGTCAAACGTACCCAATCTTCAATCGGCATCTTCACGTCGTAATGCCCTTTGTCAAGAAGCTTAATAAGCGAACTGGCGTGCGAACCCAACGAATACGGCGGTAAATAATGATTATTGCCCGCTTTGGGATGATTTTCACCAATCACCGGAAAGGAATTGCGTTTCATCAATGTTTCATACGAAACATTAAATAAATTTGTCAATGTCCCTTCAAGATTAACGTTTCCGTCTTTCTTTTTGCTGTTGTGGCACTGCACGCAATGCCGATTCAAAACCGGTTGCACATCTTCAAAATAGGAAATCGGACGGCTTCCCGATTTTTCACCGGGTTGCGGTCCCGGCAGATTGTATGACCGCCGTAACGCTAACGGCATTGATGTTGATGTTCGATCATTCGGTGTTACACTCGCTTGTTCATGACAACCAATACACGACCGAACTTCGCCAGGTCGGTAATTGACAAATGTCCGTTCACGTTGCACCTCACGGAAATTTTCATCCAACGCCTGTAAAAAAATGTTTTTGTCCGCAGGCACAACAAAATTCGCCGAACCATCCCTCTCCACCGGAACAATTCCATGTTGAACCCGCAAACCAAGTGCGGCATTGTAAGAAATCGCCGAATGTTGCTGGTCAAACTCATCGCCATCCCAATAGCGCCGTGCCGACCAAGGCCGCGGAACATGTTCGTTGATTCGGAGATATTTGATCGATCCGCGCGGGACTCCGTCCATGCCCGCGTAAACATCCGTTACAACCAATTGCGCAAGATTTTTCGCGGCAAGCCCACCATCACGCACTGCCGTCGGCAACGGCGGAACCGGTGTTGCCTGTACAGGAATCGGACACCACGCCGACCATTGCGAATCACGAAAAAGTAACTCACGCTCACCAGAATCATTGATCAAATAAAGCCCATACGCATTCGCCGTGTGCCATTTTTTGTCGGGATTATAAGAAATAAGAAAATCATGTTCATTAAGCGGAAACGGATCCATAAACAATGGTCCTGCATCAGTATTTCCGCTTCCGTCCCGCGATTTATCCTTTTGAATGGAAACGTTCCGCACGGCAGGCGGTTCATAAAGCCGTGTGAACGGTTTACCGTTAATCGGCTTCGTCCAACCCCATTGATATTGCTGGTCAACTTCTGGCGTAATATATTTCACTCCGTCAACCGTCCGACGATTAAAACGTGTGTCAACAAGAAGAACCGTTCCAAGTCCAACCGGCATGTGCGGTGCGCCAATACAAACAAATTTTGTCGGGTGTCCGGGAATTTGACGCGCCGTGTTGAAAACCGACGGAAACGCAATATCAATACCATAAATTTCAGACGACGCCGTGCCATCAGGATTTAACGCCCAAAGTCCTTTGTTGGTTACAGAGCCATTGTCCACGTATTCCCAACGTGTGTACAAAATTCGTCCGTCTTCCATTATCGTTGGGCAAGATTCCGAAACGGAATTGTCCGAAAGTTTTTCAAGAGTTCCGTTTTTGTCGACGCGATATATTACCGACGCAGAAAGAATATCCGGTCCATCGCATAAAATCCCGTGTTCGCAACGAGTTGAGGCAAACACAAAACCGCCGTCAGGAAGGTATGCCGGATGAAAATCGTCCGTGTGATGAAAATAAATATTCGCCCCAATTCCTCTGTAACGTTCCCATTGACGGCTAATAATGTTATTTTTATCCATTCGGTATTTTGCAATCCGCTGCTCTTCGTCTTCCGGCGGAAACGTCAACTGCCGTAATCCGGTTCCGTCAATATTGACTTCCCAAATCCGGTAACCTTCACCAAGTTTACGTTTATAGTCGAAAATTATCTTTTTGCCGTCATACGAAAGATTACAACGTCCAATAATTCCCTCTTTGAGCGTCGGCACGATACTTTGAACAGAACCATCCTTCAACGACAACAAACACAACTCACTGTAAAAAATACGCGAACCGTCAATAAAATCAGTGTAATAATGCGACGACTGAAAAGTTGCCCGTTTAATGAATAAAATTTGCGTTACGTCAGGAATCAATTTTTGCAACTTTTGTCGGATTGACGCTGAATTTTTTTCGTATTGTTCTTTTTCTTTTTGCGCTGCCAGTTGTTTTCGCCTGTTAATTTCCGCAAGAAACGGATCATTCTTTGCGTCAGGCAATTCAGAATCGGTGGTGATTCGAAAACCGGCAAAATGCGGCAGACATTGCTCAAACGACAACGTGAACGTGTAATCTCCCGCCGTGAAATCGAAACTTTCCGGCAATTTCGACCATTTCAGATTGGCGGCAAAAAATCCGCCGGTTGCTTCGCCAAACACTGATTTCAACTCTTTTTTCTCACCGTTGGGCAACGTCAACTGAAACGTACACGGACGTTTCCCTCCCGACGCATACAACGCCTGAACATAATATTTTCCTGCATTTTTGACGGTGAAATTCCATGTAACAAAACCTTTTATTCCATGAAAAACGCCAAGATCATCCCATTGTGATTCTTGCGCAACATATTTACCTGAATGTGCTTTGGCGTTTGCTGCCGGAACAAGAATTGTATTCTCCGCACCGTAAACCGATGCCGTTAACACAAAAGCAACCAATAATTGACATATTTTAAACATGAGTTTCTCCTTATAAATTTTTCACAAAAAAATTTTTTAGACAATTTGGCAAATATTAACAAGATTGATCAATACATAAAAATCACGTCAATCTCGCTAATCTTTATAAAAAATATAATGCTCGTACTATAAATTTGCGCGACTCAAGAGCGTTATAGCCTGCTTTCCGGTAGGTAAGCAGGCGAAGGTAAAGGAAATTAAAAGTGTGAACAGTTTATTAAGTAATTTCCCGACGAATCTGATTTATACTGTTTTTTTCAACAAAATAAACAGAACTCATAGAGTTTACAAATAATTTTCTTATTTGTCAATCCTATAAATTTTGTGTAATTATTTCAGTCGCAAAATTTCCTGCAACTAACAAATAACACAAATAACACAATATAAAAGTAAAAAACCTTATTTATCAAATTACCCTTAGTAGCCAACAAGCTCCCCCCCGACGCGTCCTTATTTACTTATGGTAACATCTAAAAACTCATTTTGTCCACGAATTTTTACGAAAGATTACGAATTAAATAATTTGTACAAATTCGTGTCAAATCGTGGATAAAATAAATTTGTTGTCTAAATTTGTCTATCC
>JAITDV010000413.1 GCA_031282385.1 Planctomycetaceae bacterium
ATGGGACCTGCACCAATTGCACTCAATTTCGGTTTCCCAATCAGAAAAAGCCCATTTGATGAAAAACAAGTATTCGCATTCACTATGGGTTGGCAACGATAACAAAAAAAATTGATGCATTGCTCCGAATGCAAAAAAAGTTATAGGAAAGAGGACAGAGGTTAGAAAAAAGGGAACAAAAATTAGAGTTATGAGAACAAATAACAAGCGGAAACACAACACAAAATCGCACGCGTTCCCCAAATGCAACTATTCAGTTGTGATATTAGACCTTTTCGCTGACCTGTAGGAGACCACCCCTGACCACTCCGAAGGAGGCGAATTATTCGCATCCGAAGGAGGCGTCTTCTTATTCGCCTACTTCGGATGCGTATTCTTATTCCCCTCCTTCGGAAGGGTTAGGGGTGGTCTCGGAGGAGTTAAAAGCGGTTTTTCGTTGTAGGTTTTTTGCTGCGTTGATGTATTTTTAGGTTAGAGAAAAGGTCTATTATTGCGATTTTTTGAAATACTTGTTACTACGTGAAAAAGTGAAAAAACACGGAGGAAATAATTTTCATCTCACGCGATACAGAGTTAGTTGTGTATTCTACGCAAGTGAATATTCCGTTTAACTGTTCGTCCTAATAAATTGCATGACTCAAGAGCGTAAAAGCCAATTTCCGAGAGGCAAGCAGGAGACGGCAAAGGAAATTTAAAGTGTAAACAGTTTAAGAACTCATTTTGTCCGCGAATTTTCATGAGAAAACATACGATTGAATTGTTGCAATAATTGTTTTTCTTTCCTTAACGGGACGGGAAAATTTAATATCACAAAATAGTGTCACGACTGAATAATTGCGAATGTTCTTTGCACTGTAGAGTAGTTTACGAATTGTACCAATTGACAATCATGAACTGTATTGATAGAATTACCCGCCTTGTTTCGTTAATGTTATTTTGAGTTAAAAGCCTGCTTTCCTATATTAGGTAAGCAGGCGACGGCAAAGGAAATTTAAGGTATGAACAGTTTAACATATTGTTCTTGACGGAACAAAAAACAAACTTTAATTGTCGATCAAATTACTCATCCGAAAATGAAACTATCAGAAATTTTCACGATAACGTTGCTTAAAACAACGTGAAAAATTAAACCGGAATCACTATGATAAAGAACATTGTAATTGCCGATGATTCAGCTTTGGCTCGTATGTTTATAAGGCGTTGTTTGGAGATAGCCGGACTTGGGGACGCTAATTTTTTTGAGGCGTCTGACGGCAGCGAGGCAATTCTCCGCATGAAAGAAGTGAAGGCAGATTTGCTTGTAACTGATTTGACGATGCCGAACATGAATGGTATTGAGTTAATGCGAAAGATTTCTGTCAGCCCGCGATTGAGCGGAACGCCGGTGCTTGTGGTTACAAGCGCAGGCAATGTAGAACAACGCAAGGAGTTGATGGAACTTGGAGTAACTCGTATTCTTTCAAAACCGATTAGTCCTCCGTTGTTGATAGAAGCGATCCAAGAGGTAAACGAAATATTGAACGGAACAGGTAACAAGTAACAATAATACAACGATGTTGATTTTTCAAAAATTTTTTTGATTTCTTTGTTTTTATTTGTTATTTAACTTTTCGTACTTCACTTGTTGACGATCCGCATGAGTTTACTTGTCTTGGAAGCCTGCTTTAATGTTTCACTGTTCACGCTTTAAATTTTATTTACTGTTGCCGGCTTACTTACTTGGAAGTGAGCATTTGTACTCTTAAATTACGCAATTTATAGTATGATCAGTATTTATCGCCGAATTCTAATTTGATTTCGGTGTGAGAGGTGTGAGATTGGATTTTGGTTTGATCGGGAATTTCCTGATTTTTTCCGAATCGGAATTTAACGAATTTAATTTTAATCATGCTGCCTAAAAATTGCGGTCAATTGTTGTTTAATGCGGTACGCGAAACTTTGGAAACGATGGCGTTTGCTGAAGTTATACCTTGTTCGATCAAGGTCGGCGGAGAAGAGTTTTCTCAAGTCGATGATGATTTTTCAATTAGGGATACTTCAGCGACAACGGATAATGATAGTTATGGCAATATTGGCGGCGGTTCGAGCGGCGTTTTTTCCGGCGAGGCGCATGATATGCCTGATAATTGGGGGGGAGCGTCGGGCAACGGTACAGTACAATCTACAGATTCGTGGGGTTCGCCGGACAATGGAACGGCGTTATCTAAACCATTATCTTGTGGTTCTTTTTCTGATACAAATAAAGTGAATTATGGAGTTGTGGAAGTTGATTCGGGAACGTGTAGTTCTGCGGTTGGCGGTTCTGCGGTAAGTGGTTGGGACGACATTGACGCCGAGCAATCCAGCAAACCTGCGGGTGGAGAATGGGCGCCGGTAAATACAGTTGCGCCATCGCGTGATCCTTGGGGAGATTCAGAAGCAGTTGCAACTGCACCGGTAGCGGCAATGGCATTGAAGGAAGCGGATTTTGACGAAATGGCAAAACAATTTGCTCCGGAAGAGTGGTGTTGGGCATGTATGAAAGTGAATTCGCCGGACATTCATTCGGTCTGGTTTATTGTAACAAAAAGTCTTGCCTATGTACTTGCACGCAATATGTATGCGGGTGAAGAATTTCAACTTGACAGTCAACTTATTCGTGATTTGATTGCAGAGTTAACCAATGTGCTTGGCGGCAAGTTGATGTTACTTCTGGAGGAGATGGGCGGCAAGTTTACGCTTATGGTACCTGAAATTGGTTTTGGTTTACCGGAGTTGCCGGAAGAGGGATATGAAAATGCCGTGTGCAAAGTAGTAGTTGACGGAGAACATCCCGTAATAGTTGCACTATGTTTCAACCCAGGCGGAATAAGCGCAACAGGAAATAATTGACAAATATCCAAATGGAACTTCTAAAAACTCATTTTGTTCACGAAAGATCACGAAAGATCACGAATTAAATAATTTGTGCAAATTCGTGTATAAAATAAATTTATTGTCTAAATTTGTCTATCCTGAAAATTTCGATAACGCCGTCAAAAAATAGATTTTTAGAAGTTGCCATTATTTATTTTTTTTGGTTTCGTCTTATCTTCCAATATATTAGACCTATTCTCTACCCTGTCGGAGACCACCCCTGACCCCTCCGAAGGAGAGGAATATTCGCCTCCGAAGGAGGCGTCGCCTTATTCACCTCACTCGGAGGCTTCTTATTATTCGCCTCCGAAGGAGGCTTCTTCTTAATTCCCCTCCTTCGGAGGCATCTTCTTATTCCCCTCCTTCGGAGGGGTTAGGGGTGGTCTCGGAGGAGTTAAAGGCGGTTTTTCGGTGTAGGTTTCTTGTTGCGTTGATGTATTTTTAGGTTAGAGAAAAGGTCTAATATTTGCAAGGTTTTAAGGAAAATCACAATTAAAACAATAACTACCTTGCAAATTATAACTCTAAATTGCAACCAGATAAGCCCAGAATTTATAGCACCAAATGACTTTTTCAGGGACAACTAAATATTCAGTCGTGCGTGTTTTGTAACTATTCAGTAGCGGTTACGAACATTCAATTTTTTGTTCCGTTGGGATGGAAAAATTTAATATTACAAAATAATATCACGTCTTATTAGTTACAAAAATTTGAACGAAAAATAAGGGCATAAGGGTGCGTTTGAGGACTTTTGTTGGCTACTAAGGTTATTTGATAAATAAGGGGTGTTTATTTTATTTCGTTGTGTTTTCGCCTGCTTCGTTTCTAACCTCTAAATGTAATTCCGTTGTTTTTGGATTGTGGAATCCTGTGACTGGATAGTTATGTTTTTTTACAATTTTTTTGACTGTTTTTTTATAGTTTTTTTATAGTTTTTTTATAGTTTTTTTTGGGTGGTGTTATTTTCTTTTTTTTGATTTTTTTTACTTTTTTTGATTTTTTTTCTTTTATGGCGGGAGTGATAATGTTTTTAATTTTATTTTTTGTTGTGGCTTTAGTTTTTGGTTTGATAGTTGTTTTGCCAAGAGAATCTGCGAGTTCTATGCCGAATATTGATTCAAGATTTTCATCGCCCAATGTATCAGCATCTTTTGAACCGGTTGCAATTTTAACAGAGCTGTCAATCAATTCCAGATGATTTACTCCGCGCAGTTTGAAAAATAATTCTGGTTGCGTATCCAACATTACGCCGACGCCATAAAGTACTGCCGCAATATGTTTGCACATTGTCGCAATATCAGGACATGAACATTTGAATTGTATTTCTTTTGGTTTTGGAAACAAACCTTCAGATTTATTTGTTACTATTGCAAGTACATGTTTAGACAATTTGCCCTGTAATAATTCGACAACAGAACCGATTTCACCGGCGCATTTTTTCTTGATATTGTTCCATTTTATTTTATTGATAGGGTCAATTTTGATTTCGATTTTGTATGTTTCGGAACCAGCAACATACGCCATAATCTTGCCTGCATTTATTTCCAAATGTACAACAGAACCGTTACGAATATAAGTTCGACCTCGCGACATTCGATTTTCGTAATCGCTGTATGTTTCCAGATTTTTACACCATGCGTTGCCCCAAAAAGTGGTGGTGATTTTTTTGCTATTGGGCACAACCGGATTTGCTGCACTACCCAATTTTGCTTTAATATATCTTTTAGCATTTGCCAATTTATTAGCAACCCGCACATAAGGCGTCCAACCATAATAATCGTATCCCATTTTAATTTTTTGTCAAAAGTTTTGTGATATTATTTCAATTGAATGAAAATTTTACGTCTAGTCATTTGCTTACAATTTTTTCGTATTGTTAGCAATTTTTTTGTTTTTATTAATTGTTTTAAGGCGTTCAATATTTATCAGTCATTTTATTTTTTCATTGTTTTAATAGACCTTTTCTCTAACTCTCTCTACCGCATCCGGCATGACGCCGAATTTTATTTTTTTCAACGATTTTATTTTTTAAGTTTTGTATTTTTAGGTTAGAGAGCAGGTTTATTTTATCTATTACCTGTGTGGCACGAACTTGCTACCCGTTAAACAGTGATAAATCAGTAAGAAGCATATAACCAATGAAATTATAGTCAATAGGGGGAATTTTTCGTGCTTGGTACGAAATACCACACCATTACCCCAACGAGCCCTGACATTTTTCAGGCTTTTTGTATTATCCTTTCGTAGTTAGTGATTGCACAGATGGGAGTTGTACGGAGAGTGTGTCTGTTACGTCGGTTTCGGTATTTGTCTTTCAAAATACGGAAGGTTTTAATTGTTCGGTTGACGTGTTCAATGGCAACCCGTTCTCTTGCTAATCGGCGA
>JAITDV010000593.1 GCA_031282385.1 Planctomycetaceae bacterium
GAAAAGATCAATTTGAATAAAGTCACTGAAATGACATTAGCTGAAAAATCAGAATTCGCACATCAAATTTTTATGCTGTTGTTGGTTCTTTGTAAAGATAAAATTGACGGTGGATATAAAGAATCTGCACTTATGACGGTAAATGATGCAGCTCCTGATAGAGCAGGAATGAAATCCCGATTAGCTCAATGGTCTGTTAACCTCGTAGATTTTATAGACGCAGATGCAACAATGACTCCAATGATTTTTAGTTTGGATCCTTTTACCACAAACTACATGCAGAATGGATACAAAAATGTATTTAACCAATTTTTGACCGGAACAAGCATTAGCGGTTTGGTAAATAACTGTGGAATTGTTTTCGGTAAAGAGGACAATGATTTATTCATCACAAAAACATTCGCAACTCATAACCGAAATACCGCAGACTCAAGGAAAGATAATGATGTTGATTGTAGTAGTAATAATAACAAAAGGAAGAAAGGATATGTACACACAAGTTGTGATAAAGCAAGTGAACATGATAACGATTTTGATCAGATATTTAAGCCTGAAGGTTCATTCTTTGTTGAATTATATCGTGCTGGTGATCCGACACGTTGGCAGACGCCATCGGGTGTTTATGGCGTAAATAACGAACTTGATCTTGCAAGAAGAAATCCCGATAGCGAACCCGTTTGGCGAATCGCTATTAGCCAACCCGCAAAAAATAAACCAGGCGATACACTGGATGGTAATACATCAGAGATAACTGAAAAAAGAAGAAATAGTGTCGTTAAAGAACTTGAAGATACAGCAAAGAGAAGAAGCTATACTTTTCAATCTCATCAATGGTACCAAAGTCTGCCACAACCAGCATTTGGAGAAGAAATGAAATTTAGTGGTGGTAATGTTGCCAAACCGGAACGGTTTATATTTTTTGTTAATGAATCGCCGACCTATATGAATCCAACATTAACCGATAATGATTTAAGTAAAAGATCATTTGTTAATTTTGGAGGAGTAAATACAAATGGAACTCGTAATACTCCAGACGTAACTTTAAAACCGAATGATTTTCTTGTAATCGCTCCGCGAGTTTTTACGTCATTCAGCTCAAAAGAAGTTGATGAATCTGCTGTAGGAACTTCCAATTCTTTTGGTATTCCAGACCTCACTGAAGGAACATATATAGATTTGAAATTATTAGCAGCGAACACACATGTTAAAACTATGGTTGCGGCAATGAAAGCCAGCGAACTGAATACTTCTGATAACTCTTGGGACGTTTCGGCTGAAAACATTTTAACACTTGGTTTTCGCCGTGCTGCTGAGGTGAAAGAAATTGATACCAATTATCGTGGAATTGGCGCCAATATTTCAGAGCCGATTCCAACTACAGACATTACAGATAATATGACTTCCAAATATTATTCTAAACCTGCCGCAGATGTTTCTGTTGTGGATAGTAACAATAATCAATATTACAAAGATTCTTATTATAAATTACCAACAACACCCGACAGTGCTTTTGATACGCCTAAGTACTCTGCTGACAACGATTTTGTTAAAGGATTTGGAACGATAACAGGTTTTCGCTCGGTATTTTTGCAACGTTTAGCCGACCCTAATCGAAAATATCATCCGGTAAATAATCCGTATATTACGGTCGATTGGAGTATGGTTGATTTGCACGTATTCACAAGTGAACAAGTAAAAGTTGGTGAAAATAATGCAGTTCATGACGGTGGTGAATTTAAAGCACCTGGAGGAAAGGACAATCTAAAATTCAGTGCGAATGCGGATGATGGGTTATATTTTAACATCCGCGAATGGGGAACAACCGCTACCATACGTGCAACGGACGATTTTACGAATAATAATAATTCACATAAACAACCAAACATAAGAGATCGCGCTTTTGCCACTGAATCTTATAAAGAAAAGATAGAAAATAACCCGTCATTACTCGGTGACAAAATGGATCAAAACTACAAACCGCCGAAATTGCCAGCTTCCAGTAACGCTAATTACCATACATGGGGAGCTTTATCGTCCAAATACGGGGAAAAACATGGTTCAATTATACCGTTGGGTAATAGGCATCCAAATATTAATTTTGCTGGTATTCCCAAAAGAGGTTTTTTACATTTTCCTTGGAATGATTCTCCACTTGCAAATACATTTGAGATAATGCTCGTTCCGGCAACAAGTGCTAGTAGATTCGGTTATGATTGTTATGATACACTTGGAAATGGCGGGCTACCTGCCCAAGGAGCCAAATCACTCGGCATGGATGGAAGCGCCCGATTTATGAATCCGGATGCACATACAAGTCCGTATCTAAATTTCTTTTCCAAAAATTCAACCCCTACCGTCTCTGGTAATCCTGCTAACGATAATTCATTGGATTTAGTACGTTTGTTTGAATATGTTCATGTTCCGTCACGATTCATTAACACAACTCAACCTTTGTCCGCAATGCGTGAACCTGGGAAAATAAATCTCAATACAATGACCGAAAAAAGTTGGATTGCACTCGGAGGCACTAGCACCAGTTATAACAACATCAAAATTCAGCGAAATCCATCGGACAATATAGAATTTTCAAAACCATTCAGATCACCGCACGCAATAAATATGGTTCCAAATGATACGATGTTGCGAACCCCAGTTGATGCGACTTTACTAGGTATGGGTATGCAAAAAGGGGAGAATCTTTATACTAATTTGCATCATTTATTGCGTCTTTCGGAGATGACGACGACACGTTCAAATGTGTTTGCGATTTGGATAACGACGGGATATTTTAGGGTTGATGATGACGGTAAACTTTGTGAAGAGATTGGTGCAGATGATGGTACGATTGAACGCCATCGTGATTTTTACATTATTGACCGCAGCATCCCCGTCGGATTCAGACGCGGAGAAAAACTAAATACCGACAATATCATACTACTAAAAAAATCATTGGAATAGAAATTTCATAACCTATTCAGAATATAAAGAGCTTTCTTTTTTTCGTTACGGCAGACAAAAATAATAGTGCAGTAACCGTTTTGAAATTGATATACTGTTCGTACTATAAATTAGACCTTTTCGCTAACCTAAAAATATATCAACACAACAAAAAACCTACAACGAAAAACCGCCCTTAACTCCTCCGAGACCACCCCTAACCCCTCCGAAGGAGGGGAATAAGAATACGCCTCCGAAGGAGGCGAATAAGGAGACGCCGCCGAGTGATGGGAATAAGAAGATGCTGCCGAAGGAGGCGAATAAGGAGACGCCTCCCCGATAGAGGCGAATAATTCCCCTCCTTCGGAGGGGTCAGGGGTGGTCTCCTACATGTTAGAGAAAAGGTCTAATAATTACATTTCATTCGATTACCGTATCCGACTGAAATGATACGAGATTTCAAATAACCACTAACAACCATTAAACAATCAAATGCAACAACTATCTTTTCAACTTTTTACACATCCGTTTCCATTAACATTTTCGGTTTTGCGCCGTCAAGTTTTAACTTTTATTTGTTATACGGCTCTATTTTTGTTGACCGTATTATCTTTGTCCGTGTTGTGTGCGGACGAAGGAATGTGGCTTTTTGAGTCTAATTCCGTAACCGCGCAAGTCAAAGAAAAATACGGATTCAACATGACCGATGATTGGATGGAACACATATTCAAATCATCAACACGGTTTGGCCGCAGCGGCAGCGCGTCGTTTGTTTCGCCCAACGGTTTGATAATGACAAATCACCACGTCGGCGCCGCACAACTCCAAATGCACAGCACCCCCGAAAATGATATGCTCAAAAATGGATTCTACGCCAAAACATTGTCCGATGAAATTCCTTGCAAAGGACTTGAGTGTATTGTTATGGACAGCGTTAAAGATATAACAGACGAACTCGAAAAAATTACAACAGGTTTGCAACCCGAAGCAGCCGCTAAAGCACGACGAGAAGCCATCAGTAAAATTGAACAAGAAGAAGCAAATAAATCAAATCTACATTGCGAAGTTGTTACGCTATTTCAAGGCGGCAAGTATCATCTTTATCGTTACAAAAAATACACAGATATACGTCTCGTTTGGGCGCCCGAACAAGACATTGCGGCATTCGGCGGCGATCCCGACAATTATGAATATCCGCGTTATTGTGTTGATTGTTCGTTTTTCCGCGCTTATGAAAATGATAAACCCGCACAAATACAACATTACCTAAAATGGGCAACAAACGGCGTCAAAGAAAACGAACTCGTATTCGTTTCAGGGTTCCCAGGCACAACAAACCGCGCCTTCACCCGCTCACATCTTGAATTTCAACGCGACTTCTATTTCCCCGAAAGACTCGCAAGACTTTACCGCCGTGAAGTTGTTTATTCTGCATTTGCGGAACGTTCACTTGAAAATAAGCGGAGAATTGCGCATGATCTTGACGCGGTTAAAAATTACCGCAAACGCGCTATCGGACAACTCGACGCCCTACAAACTCCCTCTCTTTGGAAATCAAACGAAGAAGCAAAAGAATCCGCACATTCACGGTTTCACGGCGATGCAATGGCTTTGCCATGTTTCCGTTTGTCAGAGTTCTATATCAACTACTGCTACTTTGAAACAGGCGAAGCCTTCAACTCACAAACTTTCCGCCTCGCACGCCAACTTGTACGTCTTGCCCTGGAAAAAGAAAAACCAAACGCAGAACGTTTACGCGAATACCGCGACGGAAATATCGACTCAATAAAACGGAGCATTCTAAATGATTCGCCAATTTACGAAGATGTTGAAATCCTTAAATTGACAGATTCGTTGTCGATGCTGTTTGAGTACGGAAATGGAGGAGAAAGACAAAATCCCAATAGTGCGAAACCAATTTTTCCTAGGAATATAGAGTGGAGTACAATGTTTTCAAAAAATTCGCCCAAAGAATTAGCAACAAAATTAGTGAGCGGTTCTAAATTGCGAGATGTTGCGGAGCGTCGGAAATTGTTGGACGGCGGTTTCACAGCAATAAACGCTTCAGATGACCCAATGATCAAATTTGTTCTACAATACGATTCGCTTGCACGGAAATACCGAAAATTGTACGAAGAACAATTTGAAGCGCCAATGACCGAAATTTATGCAAATTTAGCAAAAAAACGATTCCAAAAATACGGTGATAAAATTTATCCCGACGCAACATTTACGTTGCGGATTTCATTCGGAGTTGTCAAAGGCTACGAAGAAGCAGGCAAATATATTAAACCTGTAACAAATATCGCAGGTATGTTTGACCGAGCAGAATCAATGAAATTCAAAGAACCTTTCAACCTGCCCCAAAGTTGGCTAGACAATAAAAATAAACTCGACCCCAAAACACGTTTTAACCTAGTTACAACAAACGACATCATCGGAGGAAATAGCGGAAGCCCACTAATCAATACTAAAGGCGAAGTTGTAGGATTGGTTTTCGACGGCAATATTTATTCGTTGTCAAATAACTTCATCTACACAGAAACACAAAGCCGATGCGTCGCCGTTCACGTCGATGTAATCATAGAATCCCTCAAAAAAATCTACAACGCAAAAAGATTAATCGAAGAACTAGGAATTAAAAATTAAGTAATATTTCAGCGGAATTTGCGTTTCGACTCATATTAATTAGACCTTTTCGCTAACCTGTATGAGACCACCCCTGACCCCTCCGAGACCACCCCTAACCCCTCCGAAGGAGGGGAATAATTCGCCTCCCTCGGAGGCGTATTCTTATTCCCCTCCTTCGGAGGGGTTAGGGGTGGTCTCGGAGGAGTTAAAGGCGGTTTTTCGTTGTAGTTTTTTTGTTGC
>JAITDV010000466.1 GCA_031282385.1 Planctomycetaceae bacterium
AAAATGTAGTAATATCATTTTCCGTTGAAGGCAACTTGAGGGAAAAATGATAAAAAAGTAAAAAGAACAAAAAAATTGAACTCAATCCAGAATATAACAGTTTTAGGATAATTAGGAAAAACCAATCGTGAAAAATCTCACCTTGAAAGCACTGTCACTTAGAGGTTGTTAAATACCTTGTTAGAAAAGGCGCAGATGTAAATGCAAAATCATCGGACTCTAATGGTGATAGAACACCACTTGATGCTGCTGATAATGAAGAAGTCAAAAAATATCTCCGAAAAGTTGGCGGTAAATCTGCGACAGAAATTAAATGAGTTTTTTTGTAACTATTCAGGCGATCCGTTCGCCGAACGGTCACGCCGGTTGAGTATTCATTGACACCGGCAGGTAATGCCCTTCCTACTGCGTGTTGATTTAATAACAGAATATTTATGAAGGGCATTGTTATGCAAACCGACCTCATTTTTCAACCTAATTTTCCCAACAAAACAACCTTTTTTAGTTAATAGTTGATAGTGAATAGTGAATAGTGGAGGACGCAAGCGGATTATTTAATAGCTTTAGTAAAGAGTACGCTTGCGAACTATTCACTATTAGTTATTAACTATTAACTATTAACTATAAAGGTTGTTTTGTTCGGCAAAATCAGGTTGAAAATTAGGTTGATTGAAACGAATACCATACGTTTCGGAAAAAACCAATGAAATATTACAAATATTTCAAAATCGAAAAAAACGTTTTCCGTTGCGTTGATTAAAAATGGAAATTTTAGATTTGTGATAAGACGGAGACGAGTTGTTTCCGTCAAAAAAACTTTGACAAATTGTAACTACCTACAACAAATTTCACCTTTTATCGGTAGTTGGTAAAAGGCTTTCCATAAAGGATAAAATTATGAACGTATCAGAAAATTCCCAAAAGACCAATCATGAAAACAATCAACCCGAATCGCTGACAACAAGTTCGGACAGGAGTTGGTTACAATATATTTTTATGATTATTGGTTTCGCAATCGGCAGCAAGACCGGCGGACTTGTCGGTTGTATTCTTGGCGGCATGATTGGCGGTGCTATCGGCTTCGGTCTCCACGCGTTGCTGAATGTCAATAAGAACAACTCAAAAAAGAATCCGCCAACACCAACAACTTCAGAACCTAACAACCATCAAAACAACTCGCCAACCGAAAAAAATGACCGCTCCGGCAAAGTCCTTGAAAAGGTAATTACTGCGTGCGCTATTTTGGGGGCGTTGGTAGTGTTGGTAGTGTTGTCCTACATGCAAGTAGCAGAAAGAGCCGAGAAGGAACGTATCGGCGAAGCGGAACGGTCATTACAAACGGTAATTGACAACGCCAAGTCAGGCGTACCTTTACCATTTGAGAGAAGAACGTTTCTTAAAACAAAAATCAAAAAAATAACCGACCGCTTAAACGAAGGCGTTGAAAAAGCGAAACAACAAGAAAGTTGGTTATCAAAGAAAGAAATTTTACTGGATGCAATTAACGCGGAAGAAATATCCTCTGACCTTATTATGAAAACGGGCGATGAAGGACAATTTCTACTTTATTTGATTAGTTTTCTGAATTGTTTACAGAATTTCGTTGATGCAATTCCAGACGACTACACCGAGATTAATGAACAAGAAAGAGAAAAATTAGGCAATGCGTTCATTCAGTCTTTTGGTCATTTAAAGTTGATAAAAGATAAAGCAGAGGAAAAAGATTACGAAGTTGAAACACTTGTTGATGCCTATACCAACTTCATGTCCGTAATACCGGTACTAGAAAAGTTGAATACGACAAAATCAAAACAACTTTTTAAGTAATCGCCGGCTTTATTTTTTATCTGCAAGAGCGCAGAGAAAATTTCAGAGAACATTTTTTGAAATAGAAACCAAATAAAAATATTTCAAAATCAAAACAACGTTTTTTTCCATTTCGTTGATTAAAAACGGAAATATTAGATTTTTGGCAAAACGGAGATATGTTGTTTCCGTCGCAAAAACTATAACAAACTTTCTCATGAAAGGAGATTAACATGAAAACGAAATTTAATATTCGGGAATACGTGTTTTTGGGTTTGTTACTTTTGGCATTGCAACTATCGGCGTTTACCGGTTGCAATCAACTTGCGCAAACGATAACTAAACTGTCGCAAGCGGAAACGAAAGTAACTATTGATTGGTCTGCTTCGCTTGAAACACTTCAAAAATACGCTGAAAAGGACAATCCTGTTGCGCTATATATTTTGGCGGAATGTTATAGAAACGGGCTAAACGGATGTATCAAAAATGAAGACAAAGGTTCGGAATTACACCAACGCGGTTCTAAACTTGCAAAAAAGGGAAATCCTTACGCTCAATGCAGTCGCGGTAATTGTTACCAAAACGGTTTTGGCGTTGCGGTCGATGAAGACAAGGCGTACAAGTGGTATCGTAAAGCGGCGGAAAAAGAATATGCGGTAGCGCAATGTCATCTTGGATATTGTTATCAACACGGTGAAGGCGTTTCAAAAGATTTTGAAGAAGCCGTCAAATGGTATCGTAAAGCGGCGAAACAAGGAAATGCAGCAGCGCAAAACAATCTTGGATATTGTTATGAATACGGTGAAAGCGTTTCAAAAGATTTTGAAGAAGCGTTCAAATAGTATCGCAAGGCGGCAAAACATGGAAGTGAAACCGCTATCAAAAAGGTTGAAGCGATAGAGCGTTTGGAAAAAGAACGGATTGCGAAACAGGAACGTTTGAAAAGAGAACGGATTGAAGCGCAGCAACGTTTGGCAAGAGAACGACGAAAACGCAAAGAACAGGATCGTCAAATTCTTGACAAGGAATATCAGGAATCATTGGCGCGAGGTTATGCGCGGCAGGCAGGCGAACAAGTTATGGCGGCTATCGGCGGCGGTCGCGATTTGCGTACTAAAGTTCAATCTTGGAGATACGACAAATTCAGTAAAGAATTCGAAATCGATTTGGCAATCTATTTCAACGGCGCTTTTAATAGAAATAACAATTATGTTGTTGAAGGCTCGTTAACGGTTGGCGTCAACGGCAACAACCCAAAATTCGCCCGAAGTTACGTAAACGATAAATTCAAAGACTTAGAAAAAACTATCACAATTTTCAAAATTATCGGAGGAACAGAACGAAGATAAATTATTTATTAGTAGTAGAAACTATCAATCTAATTTGATTATGCCGTTTCCTTTGGCATTTATTATTCTTCCGCCGTTACAGAGGATTTGAAAAGGTAGATCAGGCGGTACGTTTGTTGCTTCGATGCCGCGTTTTGTTGTTTTGAGTGGGAACGGGGAAACATAACGGTCTCCGTGATCTAACAACACAAAAAGCGTACTAGGTTTTCGCTCAATAGCCAGTCGCAAGATTGTAACAGCGACCGGATTTATTCCTAATGAACTTCTGTCTTGAGATTCGATTGTAAATATGTCTGGTAAACAACCGATATTTTTACCGTTTGTGAATTGTATTTTTTCAGATGCGTGTAAAATTCCGGTTGCAATTTTTGTCCAGTCAATATATTTGTCATGTTCTGCAAGTAGAGTCAATGCATAAGCGTAGATTATTCCTGTTCGAGGTTGCGAAACTCCAAACCAAAGAGGAACTCCCCGCGAGTTGCCGCCTAATTTTGGGATTGTAACATAAAGCATTGAGTCGCGATTTGACCATTGGTAAACAAACGGCAGCCCGCACACTGCGAATCGATTTGCAATTTCAATATAACGCGGTTCACCTGAGAACTCATAAGCCCAAACAAATAACCAAGTCAATGTTGCCGCAGTTAAAAGATCGGGCGAGTGTAACGGCGAATCTTGATAAAATCCTCCGCGCGGTACTTCGCATTTTGCCAGAAATTCAAGCGATTCCGCAACCGACTCAAATAAACGTTTATTACCTGTGAAACGTACGTACTCCATAATTTCAAGCGTTCTTATTGCCGTCAATCCATAGGATGTTGCCGCATTTTCCACTTCTGGAAATCGCGTGCGAAAAAGATAAGAACTATCCGGATTACGCAATGCCATAATTGATCTGATAGAATTTTCCCGTGTTGTTTTCCATTGTTCAATATTTTCTGTCAAAAAATAAATTGCATCATTTGCAATATCTGCTCCTCCCGATTCGATTTCTTTGATCAACGGCACACGACCGGTTAATCGCATGATAGTTGAAATCATGTCTGCGTATGGTCGGCGTTGCCATGCGGGGTCTGTTGCATATCCCCAAGCTGCACCATCGGGAGCTTGAACTGCGCCGCGAATTCCGGCAAGACAAAGTTTAAGTTGGTCGGCAGAATTTCGCGGTGCATTAGGCGGTTCGGGCAAACCGTGTTCTTTTATGTAAGTTCTCACGCTGCGAATTGCAGCCGATTCTTTTGATTTCAAATCGGCAGCCGGAAATATCCGCAATTCCGCATCAATCGTTTTACCAATCAATGACATTCTATGATCATCAGTATAATCAACCGTATTGGGCGAATGAAATGTCGGTTGTAATTCAACATTATTCCAGTTCAATGTCGCAGCAATTTTATCTGTACCTAGAGTTGTCATTTGCATTGTAACCCAAATCGGATTCGGTTTACCGCGATAGTTGTACGGAGGTTTGACGTCAATTGGCGACGAACTCACATCGCCTGAACCAAGAAATTCAACTCCCGGTAATAAACCGCTTTGCAACTTTCCAAAAAGACGAACAACAGGTCCCTCAAGTATTACAACTTCTTTTGTATTATCCGCGATCTGTTTACTTTTAATCGAGAACTTTATTGTATCGTTAATTATTGAAATATCTAAGTCAGCAGCAAGAGAAGTAAAATTGAGCCGTGTTCCATCAATTGTTGTATTCGCAGTAGAGACTGTATTATGATTATTCGTAACGTTAATTATATTTGTTGCGTTTATTATTGCGGGTTTATTTTTTTGTTTGAAGTCAGGAATGATACCGTTGTAGTGAACAATCGGAGCAATTATCGCAACAACATCGTTATTTTGTTTAATACGGGCAATACGTGCATCAGGCGATATTTCAAAAATATATTGTCCAAGTTTTGTTGTAATCCAATTTGTTTCCGGTTTGGGATCGTACAAAAAAACCGGAAAAACTGTTTTGGGAAACCATTCGGAAACGGCAGGATCATTTGACCATAATGTCAACTTAACAGCAGCAAGATTTCCGTTGTTTTTGACCGGCACTCCCAAATCAACTGTCTGATTACGCGAAAGTGTAATCGGTTGATCGTCGAGTCCCTCAGGTTGATCAACAAAAAATTTTATCGCGAATGGAGCGTTGTTACGGATAGTGTAACGAAGCATATCCCGCTCCGTACCGTCCTGAATTTTTTGGCGAAACGGCAATACCTTTTGCAAGTTAATTGGATTTGTGCGATACCCATAAATATCAATAGAACGTATTGCCCACATTCCTGACGTATTGGTAAATCTAATCGAAACAGTTTCCAACATGTCATCAACCGGAAGAAAAAAAACAATCTTATGCCACTCTCCATCGGCATTTATTTTTTGAACAAGCTTTTTGTTGTTGTCGCGTGTTGGAGCTGATTTGGTTGTCCAATTTATGACAATATCAGATGCGGTTAAAGTTTGCACTTCAATTATTAAACGCAATTGACTGCCGACAAGATTATAACCTTTGCTGATCACAGGTTCACTTTCTACCGTGTTATTTTGTATTGTGTCAATTCGCAACATTTTCTCGTGTGTGTAGATTCGCGATGACCGTTCCGCATACCAACCATGCAAGTCCTTTTCAAATGTCTCACGCAAAAGTAAATTACCATTATCATCAGCCAAAACTAATCCGCAAACACTTGAATTCGTAATCAATCCACAACAAATAACCAATCCACAAAATAATGCCCGAACAAAACAAATTTTAAACCAAGTACAACTTAAATCTCGATAACACGAAAAATTCAAAGCAAACTTGCTAATAATTAAACTTGCACAAGTAAAAAAAATTTCAAACGGTAAATGTTTAAAATAAGTTTGATATAATTGTTGTAATGTTATATTTTTCATATTCTTATATTCAGAGCAATTAGACCGTTCTCTAATTGCTTTTAAGGTTCAGTAATTACCAATTTTTTATTTTATCCGGCATGTTTAAATTTTATATTTTAGGTTGCAGCAAGAGTTTTAAACTGTTCGCACTTTGAATTTCATTTGCCGCCGCCTGCTTACCTATCGGAAAGCAGGCTTTTACGCTCTTGAGTCACGCAAATTATAGTACGGACATTCTAGTTATTTATTCCGCTTGAGTCAACAATTACTTGCACATTACTATCTCCGATATTCTCCTTGAACAAGTGAAAATCGTGAACTCGCCCCTCCGTTTGAGCAAGACAAATAATAGACCTTTTCTCTAACCTAAAAATACATCAACGCAACAAAAAACCTACAACAAAAAACCGCCTTTAACTCCTCCGAGACCACCCCTAACCCCTCCGAAGGAGGGGAATAAGAAG
>JAITDV010000499.1 GCA_031282385.1 Planctomycetaceae bacterium
TGCAGATATTGCATAAAATAGTCAAGCATTCAAGAAATACCCATTTACTGCAAACAATTTATTTTGACAATTATTTTACCACTCCATTATGAAACACCTAATCCGTTAGAATCAGCAAATTTCCATTAGTAACCAACAAAAATCTTCAAACACATTCTTATTTTGCGTTCCTATTTCTAACCCCTTTCCATTAACTTCTGAACAATTGTGTTTTTTGAATTGCAGGCGTCTCACGGCTGAATAGTGCAAAGATTTTACGTTGCTACGATTCCTAGTAGTCTTAATTGATCTTCGTTAGCTTTCTTGTGTCCGCTGACACATTCGTCGAATGGGGTAAGTGCAAATTCGCCGCTAATTCTGCCTGCCATTTTTCCGGTTTCACCTTTAATCAGTTCACTTACTGCAAAATTGCCCAACTCCGACGCAAGTATCCGATCAAACGCAGTCGGCGAACCGCCACGAAGAATATGCCCCAACACAACCGTACGGCTATCAAACGGATTACCGGCTTCCTTGAGAATTCGCTGCAATTCAACCGCTCCTTTTTGATAACCTTCTGCAACTATTGCAATCACTGACGCCTTGCCAGCTTCCTTTACACAATTCAACTTGGCAACTATAGCTTCAGGCGTTTCGGGTTTTTCAGGAATACAAGCTATTTCAGCGCCAGATGCTATTGCTGTTGCTAACGCAATATCTCCACAATGCCGCCCCATTACTTCAACAAAAAACATCAAATCATGACTACCCGCCGTGTCCCGCAACTTGTCAACTGCATCAACTGCCGTGTCAACTGCAGTTGCAAAACCAATTGTAAAATCCGTACCGAGTAAATCATTGTCAATCGTTCCAGGTAAACCAATAATTTGACCTCCCCAAAACTTGCCCAAATCGCGCGCACCTGAAAGCGTACCGTTACCGCCAATTGTAATCAACGCATCAATTCTTCTGTCGCGCAGAGTCTTAACAGCATCCGCAATTCCCTCTTCCGTCTGAAAATGTTTCGACCGGCTGCTATGTAATATCGTACCGCCAAGACATGATAAACCCGACACGGAACGAAGCCCCATAAAAATCGAACCAAATTCGCCCCCCAGATAAATTTCATTATTCATTAGACCTTCATAACCATGCTTAATCCCCACAACCTCATCACCCAAAACTATCGCAGACCTAACAATTGAACGTATCGCCGCATTCATTCCAGGCGCATCACCGCCGCTACAAAGAACACCTATTCTCATTTAATTTACCTCAAAAAATCTCACTTTATCCCAAACGTAAGTTAGAAATTCAGTTTCAGATTAAATACTAAAATTTGTTCGGAATACTTAAAAAACATGCAGCCGCACATGCGGGCAAAAGAAAAAATCGTCCGCAGTCAACTGCAAAAAAACGAAGTCAGGAGTATAACGTTACAAAAAAACATGTCAATATAGCAACACAAAAAACAAAACAATCAAATTGATAAAAATATAATTATGTATTCACTGTTTTACATCCCGTGTTAGCCAAGTTATCCAGCATAAATATTATTTTTTATCTTTGAACAACCGGATAGTGTTGTAGAGTTTTTCGGCAACGGGAATTTCTTTGACATGGTAATGTTGTAGATAATTTGTCATAACGGCGCGTTGAATCGGATTCATCTTTTCAAGCCAAGATTTCAACTCGTCAAGTATCTTGTCATCTTTAGTTTCGCAATATTGCAAACAAATTCTTGTTCAACGAATCTCTTCCCGCAACGTACCAGCCTTAAAACTCTCCTCCAAATTTTTCCAACCCCGCCAATCCTTCGGCAAATTCGGATAACCTGGATAACGATTGCCGATACGTAAAATATATTTGAGTTTGTAATCGACTTCCGATTTTGATAACAAGGAAAAATGTTCGGAATCAATTTTTCTTTTCCAAATGGATTGACAATTTGATTACACTTCTTTTCTGAAAACTTTTGGAAATATCTGTTGTGAGGTATTCTTGTACCATGAATCAATAGTAACCATTTCCTCAACTTTACGCGGTTTAATTTTTAGTTTTTCATTAGACCTTTTTTCTAACCTAAAAATACATCAACGCAACAAAAAACCTACAACGAAAAACCGCCTTTAACTCCTCCGAGACCACCCCTAGCCCCTCCGAAGGAGGGGAATAAGAAAACGCCTCCGAAGGAGGGGAATAAGAAGACCCCTCCGAAGGAGGCGAATAAGAAAACGCCTCCGAAGGAGGGGAATAAGAAGACCCCTCCGAAGGAGGCGAATAATTCCCCTCCTTCGGAGGGGTCAGGGGTGGTTTCCTACAGGTTATCGAAAAGGTCTAGTGTTTTGGGTTAATTGATTGTAACTATTCTGTACTGGGCTTAAATTGTTTAGAAAAAGAGGTCATGGAATAGATAAATGCGCTGATTGACAAATTGATCAAACTGTTATAATTTAGTCCATTTGCTATTAGAGATTGTCTTTAACTTAATCAATGTTTGCATAATTACTGATTTTGTTATTCTTGTAATATTTCAGCGGATTTAGCAGACCTTTTTTCTTTCCATAACGTGACGTGAAAATTTAATATCACAAAATAATATCACGACAGAATAATTGCAAAGTATCATTACACTAATCCCCAACGTTTTCTCAAAAACCATTCGGTACACATCAGCAACACAAAAAGTAATAAAATCAACCAACCGTCATATAATGTTTTTGAAGTTTCGCGTTTCTCGATAAATTCATCAGTCTTTTTTAACAACTCTTCCAACAACGAATTTAATTGTTCAGGCGCAATACTTCGTCCGTTAGTTGTTGCGGAGATATTGTCAAGAAGATGCGGGTACGCAATCGGACTGTCAAGTTCCAGATTTCGATCTTGCACCATAAACCTTACAATTGCAGTGTCATTTTGAATTTCTTCTTTGAGTGAATTTTTGTCAATTTTAACTTCAATTTTGTAATCACCTGGTTGTTCAGTTGCTCTAACTGTACCTGTTTGAATTCCATTTTCATCCAATACTGCAACACTTCTTTTTGAGCCGTCAGGATGATGTACAATTGCGTTTACTTTGAAATTTTTGATTTCGTTTCCTTGTGCTGATTTTAGATAAACTTGAAATTTTGCCGGATCGCCGGGTAATAAACGCACGTTGTCCATCGTAATATAACAATCGTTTTCAAATACATCATCCATTCGGGCAAGCCATAAAATAACATGGCGCCAAAATAATTTATGCTCTTCATTGAACCCCGCCAACTTCCACCTGAACGTAGTATCGCCCGCAAAAGCTAATACCCGCCCCAACCCGAATAATTGCGAAACCAACAAACGTTCTCCGTTTTCTCCGGCGGCGATCAAAGTTGCTCCGGCTTTTATCCGATCAAATCGATTCGCGCCTTCTAATTCGGGAAGTGATCGCCATATTTGTTCATTTTTTGCCGTAGTTGCTGCAAGCCGCATTATGTAGTGCGCCGTCAAATTACTCCCCACTCGACCGTCAGCTCCAACCGGTAACATCCTAATTTTGTCCCAATAATGTAAATCTTTTCGAATAACAGGCGAATCCAGCGGTTGCCGATCTATACCTCGCATCTCCACCGGCGAAACCTCCGCTAAAGGCGTATCCGCATAACCGCCCGCACCAAACGCATTGAACCCGCCAAGCATAATTAAACCGCTCCCTTCACGCACACGGTTAACAAGTGCTTGAAGTTCGTCTCGTTTGAATGCTTTTGAATCAAGATTGTCAAGAACGTAAACGTTATACGCACCTTTGGCAAATGCGGTATTCACCCACGAATTACGTTCACGTGTTGCACGTTCAAGTCGGCTTTGAAACGAGCCGTTAGTGTTCGCGACTTTAATTTTACCCACTCTAACATCAAGATAAGTTACATTTATATCCGCCGATTCTTCCAACGATTGTTTAAGCGGCGCCTGTTCATGATTACGTTCACCTTGAATAAATAACACCTTCAACCCGCCCTCAATCACACGCACAAAATTACTCTGATAATTATTCGTATCAACAAGTTCTTTTTCTTGCGCCGGTATATTTATTGTGTATTTGAAATAGCCGGTATTTTGCGGCGCGTAAGATAATTTATATGGGACAAGTTGATCGTCGCCTGAAGTTTGGATAGTTTTCTCGTCAACTTTCGTCATGTTACCTTTGTCATCTTCAAATAAAAGTTGCACGGGAATAGGTTTGTTAGCATAGCCGGTAACACGCACCATGCCGGTAATATGAAATTCATTCTTGACAAAAACTCTATCATTTGCGTGCATGTCGTTTATTGATACGTCGCGAAAATCAGTGTTGCCGCCGGCGTTGCCAAGCCGTACTGCATAGAGCGGAATTCCAGAATCTCTCAGTCGGGCGGCGGCGGCATGAGGCAATGTATCACGCGGAGGACGTGTTCGTTGGCTGCCGTCAGTAAGAATTATTGTTCCCAACATCCGCTTGCCGATAAGTTGTTCGCGTACAGAATCAAGAGCTGCGCCGATTGCAGTTTCGCGACCTTTGGGAACAGACGGCATTCCTTCAACCGCACCACTAAAAATCTGAAACGGCACCAAAGAAGAATTAAATGTGTAACATTTGATGTCAACATAATCTTGAATACGGCTCAATATAGGTTTGGCATTAATTAACGCATCCAACGCAACTTGATAACGCGTGTTACCATTAATTTCGTCCGCACGAGACATACTTTCAGAATCATCAACCAACACAACAAGCGAAGAAGATAAACGCTCCGTCGCCGTATAAATTATCACCGGACGAAGCATCGCAAAAAATAAAATCAATAACGCAAAAAAACGAATCCAGAATAATACCCTGCCCCGAAACAATAACAATCCCGATTCAATTTCACTACCATCAGTAAAAAGCCAACGCCGCGAAACAAAAAATATCATTGCTGTCAGGAATAAAAATATCCCCAACACAAAAATATAACTGCCGCAAATAGGATAAAATGAAAGACGAATCACCGCGTGTCAAATAAATATAAAAATTAAATATAGATGAGTATATTAACTATTCAATGGATTAGTGTGAATTTCCGTAAATTTTGGTAAGAATTGACATTTACAAATGATCGTTTTTTTGTTTTGCTAGGGGCAACAATATGTTGGCGGAAAACTATTTATTTTCTCTTCCGAAAATGAATTGTTCAAATAAGTATGTTGCATCATGCGGACCGGCGGCAGCTTCAGGGTGATATTGGACGGAAAAAATCGGGAATTCAGAATGACACATTCCTTCAACCGTTCCGTCATTTAAATTGACATGCGAAACCTCAACACTCTTGGGCAAACTGTCTGGATCAACACAAAAACTATGATTCTGCGACGTAATCTCAACTTTACCAGTCCGCTTATTCAACACAGGCTGATTTGCTCCGCGATGTCCGAATTTCATCTTAAATGTTGTTGCGCCAAATGCACGCGCAAGAAGTTGAT
Organism: Planctomycetaceae bacterium; assembly: GCA_031282385.1. Classification (GTDB taxonomy): domain Bacteria; phylum Planctomycetota; class Planctomycetia; order Pirellulales; family Thermoguttaceae; genus WRKP01. Next base: position 5,455 of record JAITDV010000499.1, read on the forward strand.
GACCAAGACAAATACCGAACAACGGTATCTTGCCTATTAACTTTTTTATCTCGCTTACAATAGAATCAAGTCTTGCCGGATCGCCTGGACCATTCGACAACACAATTCCATCCGGCTGTAATCCCAACGCTTCTTCTGCCGTCGTAGTTGATGGAACAACAATAACCTTAACCTTGCTGCCGCCATCAACACAACCGCCGCCGCAATTATCGTTACAATTATTATCTGTATTGCTATTCACAGACATCATTGACAAAAGCGACCGCATAATATTTTGCTTCACTCCAAAATCATAAACTAATACTTGTTTTAGTTGTTTGCGTCCTTTGAAAGAGTTGCCGATATTGTGGTACAAGTTTGGTATCCAATTGCAGGGTTCGTTCCATTCAAACGGTTTTTCCGTAGTTAGTTGACCAACTAAATCAAGTTCCTCAAGACGTGGTGATTCTTTTGCCCGTTGAACCAATTCCGCCGTATCCCAATCCCCTGCCGCAATCACCGCACGTAATAATCCGTGTTTCCGCAAGTGCATTGTCAACGTCCGCGTGTCAATTCCAGAAAGCGCAACTATTTCTTTACGCTTAAAAAATTCGCCGAGACCTTCATTTGCCCGCCAATTAGAATATCGCTCTGAAAATTCACGCACTAAAAAACCGCATATACGCGGCGATTGAGATTCATAATCTTCGGAATTGAAACCGGTATTGCCGATTTGCGGCGCCGTCATTGCAACAATTTGACCGGCGTAAGACATATCAGAAATCACTTCTTGATAACCGGTCATTGAAGTATTAAATACCACTTCACCTGTAGAAAAACCCTCATGCCCAAACGATAAACCATAAAAACAACGACCATCCTCCAACGCAAGTACGCCGCGCGATTTTTTCATTTTCCTAACCATTCCTAATAATATTATGGTAACTTCTAAAAACTCATTTTGTCCACGAATTAAATAGACCTTTTCTCTAACCTAAAAATACATCAACGCAACAAAAAACCTACAACTATACTATTCGTACTATAAATTGCGTGACTCAAGAGCGTAAAAGCCTGCTTTCCGATAGGTAAGC
>JAITDV010000520.1 GCA_031282385.1 Planctomycetaceae bacterium
TGCAGATATTGCATAAAATAGTCAAGCATTCAAGAAATACCCATTTACTGCAAACAATTTATTTTGACAATTATTTTACCACTCCATTATGAAACACCTAATCCGTTAGAATCAGCAAAAATCAATTTTATACGTTTTTGACAAAATGTTGCCCCAAAAAAGTCGGCAACTCTTTATTTGAGTTAAGGTTTTATACATTGTTTGTAACTATTAAGTCTTGTGTTTTTTATCGGCAACTATTCTGTTCTTTTACCCAAGCCCAATAAATTCACGCGGGACAACATCATTTTCCGAACGTCTCTACTATTACAAAGGGCTGTTTGCTTTATACTGCGTTGTTTTTGGATTGCAGGAATCCTGCGACTGAATAGTTACATTTTATTATTCTGCGTTGAATCCTAAACCGATTTCGTTTAGTGAGCCGCTTCCTAGTCTTCCGTCTTTGATTATGAACATTGACGGGTATTTTGATTCCCATTTTTTATTTGCAGTCGGGCAATATTGGCGTCCGTTTCCTTCAATTGCCGCTACGCCGTGGAACCGAGCGGATAAAGTTGCAGAGTGCAGGAACGATGCGCCTACACAAGTTAAATCTTGTACGCAAAGAAACATTTTGTATTTTTGTGCCGCAGCTCCCATGAGCAGAGCTTCCGCTTGTCCTTTGCAAGCCTTCAAAGCCACTCCAGAATAACCCATCTTACGGCTGTCATGCAACGCCTCCAAATCAACAAGCGACTCATCAATCACTACTGGTTTAATTGCAGCTGCTTTGTGCATCCTGTTTTCGGGATATGCGCGTAAGTTTCGATTTGTTGGTTGTTCGATGTATTGTAAACGTTGAATTGCATTCGGCGCTTTTGCTTTAATCTTGTCAAGAAATTCAAGTACATACTCAACATTTGCACATCGCTCATTGAAATCGGACGAGTAAAACCATTCCTTGCAACCGCGTTTTGCTTGTACTTCTTCGCAAACTTTATCAATTGCAATTACACGATTTACATCCCAGTCGAGATCATCGCCGTTTAATTTTATTTTGATGTGTGTCAAGCCGTTGTACGTTATCCATTCTCCGAAATGTTCTGGTAAACCATCATTCAACGGCGAACTTACATCAACTACAGTAAGCGGATCAAGCGCACCTACAAGATGATACAACGGCATTCGATCTTTCGGTTCTCGCAATGTATATTGATCCAAAAATTCACCTTTGAAATCGTTGCCAAGATAATATGACAGATCGCGATTGCAAAATTCGGCGGACAAAGTGTTGTACGAATTCAAATTCAACAAACGCCCGTAAGCGTCAAACAACGCCGCTTCAAAAGGACTAGCCGAAACAAGTTGAGCAAGTTTAGGAATTGGTTCGGTGATTTTGGAGTTCAATTTGGTAAGAGTAGTTTCGGCAATTTTGTTGTACGATTTCGCAAAATCATACGTCAATTCAAGCGGATGACCAAACTGCTTAAAATTATTCGCCTCCGCAACAACATTCTTGCCGAATTCAATCATTGCTTCCAGAGCAACTTCAGGTTCTGTTTTACCCGCAGACCAAGCCCAAATGTTACCCATTGTCATTGAGCCGAAACCAGCAGCAGTTTTACCTGACTTTGACGACACCTTGACAACAACATCAAGCAAAACAACATCACGCACCACACGACCTCCGAATTTCATCGGACTACGGTAATCAAACTTTTGAGTTGAACATGACACGTCAACAATCTGAATATCTGTTTCTTTCATATTTAAAATGTTCTGTTAATAACTTAAAAACTAAGACAACTTCTATATTGCCTGTACTATAAATTTGGGTAACTATTCAGTCGGGTGCGTTTTCTATCGGCAACTATTCAGTTTCCCAAGCCAAATAAATCCGCGCGGAACAACATCATTTTCCGAACGGCTTTCAGTAGCCAAAATTTCCCTCTAACGCGCCCTTATGCCCTTATGTTTTGTTTGATTGTCTTAAATTAATCATCGAAAGAATATGGGCATAAGGACGCAATTTTTTTGGCGTTGTCTGCTACTAAGGGGAAATTGGATAAATAAGGGTTGTTTAAACTGTTCACACTTGAATTTTCCTTTACTTTCGCCTGCTTACCTATCGGAAGCAGGCTTTCACGCTCTTGCGTCACGCAATTTATAGTACGAGCGGTATACTTTAGAGTACTGCGTTTTTGTCTGCTTCGTTCCTATTCTCTATTCCCTAACCTCTAACCCCTTTTTAAACAATTGAATCATGCGACTGAATAGTTATAAATTTTGTAACTCAAGAGCGTAAAAGCCCGCTTTCCAATAAGAAAGCAGGCGACGGTAAACGAAATTTAAAGTGTAAACAGTTTAAAATAATTTTTAGAGATTCTTCTAATTATAGTCGTTTGCTTTTTCATCTTCACTCTCGTTTTCGTTTTCGATTTCAACTTCGTTTTTATTTTTAGTTTCCTGAATTTCTTCACCGTTTGTTTCCGGTTTTTCGGCGTACTCGATAACTTCTTTTAGTTCTTCGTTTTCGATGACTTCTTTTTCAAGCAGCCGTTCAGTTAAACGTTCAAGAATATTTCGTTTTTCGTAGAGCAGATCGCGAGTTTTGTCCAATAAAGAATCAACAATTGCTCTGATTTCCTGATCGATTTCCCAAGCTGTTTTTTCGCTATGTTGTCTTGCTTTGGGCAAGTTTTCGCCTAGAAAAGTATCACGCGGGTTATCTCTGTAAGTTACTCGTCCTAATTTACTCATGCCAAAATCCATTACCATTGCGCGTGCGATTTCTGTTGCTCTTTCAAGATCATTTTGTGCGCCTGTAGAAACCGCGTCAAATTCCATTTCTTCCGCAATCGTGCCTGCAAGAAAAGTTTGAATTCGTGCTTCGAGTTCATTGCGTGTCATCAAATAACGATCATCATCAGGTCTCTGCAACGTATATCCCAATGCCGCTAAACCGCGCGGAATTATCGACACTTTATGCACCGGATCAGAATACGGCGTAAAATACGCCACCAACGCATGACCGCATTCGTGAACAGCAATTCGTTTTTTCTCATCTGGTCTGATTACGCGTTGTTTTTTTTGCAAACCAGTTGTAACACGTTCAACAGCCTCGTTAAATTCTGTCATTGTTACAGTTTTTTTACCGGTTCTTGCAGCCAGCAGCGCAGCTTCATTGACCAATGCCGCTAAGTCTGCGCCAACAAATCCCGACGTTATCGATGCAATCTCTTTCAAATTGATCTTCTTGTCGAGTTTAACATTCTTGACATGCACTTTTAATATTGCTTCGCGTCCCGCCAAATCCGGTCTATCAACTAACACTTGACGATCAAATCGACCCGGTCGCATCAATGCCGGATCAAGTACTTCCGGTCGGTTTGTTGCTCCCATTACGATGATGCCTGAATTTGTACTGAAGCCGTCCATTTCGACAAGCAATGCGTTTAGAGTTTGATCGCGTTCGTCGTGTCCGCCAAGTTGGCTGCCGCCGCGAATTTTTCCCAAAGCGTCAAGTTCGTCGATAAAGATTATGCAAGGATGTCGATGTTGCGCCTGTTCAAATAAATCCCGAACTCGTGCCGCACCAACTCCAACATACAATTCAACAAAATCAGAACCCGAAAGACTAAAAAACGGAACTCCCGCTTCTCCCGCAACTGCTTTGGCAAGTATCGTTTTGCCCGTTCCTGGAGGTCCGACCAGAAGCACGCCGCGAGGTATACGACCGCCAAGCGCCTGAAATTTTTCCGGTGTCTGCAAGAAATCCACTATCTCCTTCAACTCATCAACCGCCTCGTCAACTCCCGCAACATCATTGAAAGTAATATCAATGTCCTCTTGCGTTATTAACCTGCCGCGACTTCGACCAAAAGCCATTGCACCGGAATTGCCAAGCCCGCGCACCAGAAAAAAAACAATCGCAAGCGTAATTGCAAAAAATAAAAGCCACGCGCCATTTTCACGCCAGAAACTCGGATAACCTTCACTGCGGAATTTGAATCCGTTTTCGCGTAAAAGATTGAGTAGTTGTCCGTCGTCCAAAGCAAAACCGCTTCTGCCGCAAGTGATTTTATGATTATGTTCGGGATCGCGTTTTTCGTTTTTGTTACCGATACGCAATATTTGACGCGTTACTGTTGCGCGGATTTCGTAACTATCTACTACTATCTTGTCAAGATTAGAATATCTCACCGCTACAGCATCTTTACCTGTACCTTCACTCACCACAATAAACGCTTCCGGTTTAGGTCCTTGTTCGATCAGTTGCAACATGTAACTATAAGGTATCTCTTCACGCGCAGGTTGGAACGACGAGAGAATAATAACCGAACCTAGCACTAAAACAATTATCAACCAAATCGAAAAACTTCTATCCGACGGCGGTATTTTTTGTTTACGTTTACCGCCTTTATTATCGTTTTCGTTTTTGTCGTCATCATCATCTTCGTTTTCTTCATCAAATTCAGAATTATCTTTTTTCTGTTGTTCATCGTTATCTGATTTACTTGAATTATCAGATTTTTTCCGTTGATATTTTTGGGCAAAAGTAAAGAACTGAACAAAATCAGTCAGTACACGTAAAAAAAAATGCCGAATAGAAATCGGGGTTAAAAATGAAATAGATTTTTTCATAAAACTATAATTTACAGCAATTACAGCCGCGTATTTGGAATATTGTGATTGGAGGAAGAGTAATTGGGGTTGGTTTTTTTATTCGGAATTATTATTAAAGAACATAAGGACAAACTTCAAGAAGGCGACTAATTTTAACCGAAAATTCCATGTTGACAATATGGCGGTATATTGTTCGTACTATAAATCACGTGACTCAAAAGCGTAATAAGCCTGCTTTCCGATAGGTAAGCAGGCGGCAAGGGAAATTTGCATCTATTCAGTCGTATGTTTCTTCTTGGTAACAATTCTGTTCCCCAAACCAAATAAATCCGCGCAGAACAACATATTCCCTAACCACTAATCCCTTTTTCCTAAACAATTGAATACCGTGCTGAATAGTTACTACAATTGTTCTAATTCTGTGAAAAAGTTGGGAAAGGTTTTTTGTACGCATTCAGGATTTTTTATAACTACTCCGTCAACTTTAAGTCCCGCAATCGAAAAACTCATTGCCATTCTATGGTCATCGTACGTTTCTACTGTTGCAGGTTGAATTTTATGCGGAGGAATTATTTTTAATCCGTCTCGGCGTTCCTCTACTTTGGCGTCAAACTTTCTCAATTCTGTTGCCAGATCAGCTATCCGATCAGTCTCTTTGTATCTCACATGCTCGATATTTTTTATTTCCGTTTCGCCTCTCGCAAAAAGCGCAACAACTCCCAACGTCTGCGCCGTATCACTAATCGAATTCATATCAACAGAAATTCCTTCAAGCGGCTTGTCCAAAGATCGCGATACAGTTGTTGTATTTTTGTCGTTGTCAAATTGAACCGTACAACCCATTTTTGCCAAACACTCAATAAACCTAATATCACCTTGTACACTTTTCCGCGAAAGTCCATTCACTTGAACTTTTCCGCCGCACACTGCCGCCGCAGCAAAAAAATAAGACGCCGCCGACGCATCCGGCTCTATACAATAAACCTCCGGCGCACAATAATTTTCTCCCTTGCGAAACCGAAACAACGTAAATTCATTGTTGACAATCGGCTCAATCCCAAACGATTTCAGCATACTAATCGTCATCTCAACATAAGGACGCGAAACTAACTCATTCTCAACCACAATCTCAAAATCCAATTCACAAGACACAATCGGCGCAGACATCAAAAGCGCACTCAAAAACTGACTTGAAACATCACCCGAAACAGAAACTCTAATTACTCCCGATTCAATAATCTTTTTGTCCAACCCGTCGCGGCAACCAATTAGTAACGGCGGCGAACCATTATTATTTTCGTAACGAATATTCCCGCCCAGTAATTGTAAAGTATCAACAAGATCACTAATAGGACGTTGGTGCATCCGTGATTTCCCGTACAAACGATATTCTCCAGACCCCGACAACGCAAGTACCGCCGTCAAAAAACGAACAGATGTACCGCTGTTGCCGATATAAATTTCAACATTGGAAACAGGAAATTTACCGCCGCATCCGGTAATTATTATTTGATATTTGTCAGACTTCCAATTGCCGCCGTATTCAATTGACACGCCTAACTTCCGTAACGCATCAATCATTATTTGCGTATCTTCAGATTCAAGTACATTATTCAAAACCGTCTTGCCCAAACAACAAGCAGACAACAACAACGCACGATTAGTTATACTTTTCGATCCGGGCAACCTAATCGACGCATCCAACGGTTGCCTGACAGGAGTAATTTTTTTTGAATTAACCATATAATTTTAATTTTCGTTTCAATAATATTGTTAGAAAAAATCTGATAGAAATAAAAACGTAACTGACGTCTTATTATCCAAATATAATTATCACATTTGAATATGCAGTCCTCAAAGTGTGAACAGTTTAAAAGTAATCGAAACATATTTAAACTGTTCTCACTTTAAATTTCATTTACCACCGCTTGCTTACCTATTGGAAAGCAGATTTTCACGCTCTTGAGTCCCACAAATTATAGTACGGACAGTATAAACACACACCCTTAATAACAACAACAAACTCTACCTTTTGCGTCCTTATTCTACTATTTTGATAGTTTGATAGTTTGATAGTTTGATAGTTTGATAGTTATCGACTAATAAATGAATAAGGACGCAGGTAAAATTGTGTAGTTATTAAGGGCGTAAGAATAATCACCAATTGAATTGAATTGAATTTGATTATTTATCTATTCTTTGCGGTAAATCTAAAACTTCGGATAACAATCCTACTCTTGCGAAAATGAAATAGAAAACAAATCCCACAATAAACGCCGACAACGGCGGACAAGGAATGATCTCCGCTAACCTCAGTTCGCCAACTTGCGGATAAATCAACGCTGCTGCACCAATTGCAAAACCCAAAATCCACGAGAACCAACCCGCCGGATTAAATCCCGCACGCGGTCCAGCCCATTTGAAACCTGACAAAATATAATCTGCCGCCATTGCTCCGCATATTGGACCAAACGACGCACCGATAACATTGAATACTGCAGGCGCATCTTTGGCATAACCCGTAATAATAAGCACAATTGCCCCCAAACAACCAAGTCCGCACGATACCCATTGATTAATACTTGGGAAAGAAGTCTTAATACAACCCGCCGCAATAAACGTACAAAAACACGCCGACGGAAACGCTGCCAACGCAAGCAAAATTAAACATGCTTTCCCAAGTTGCTCTCCAAGAATTACTATAACAAGATCTGTTACATTGTACGTTACAAGCAACGAATAATTCTCTTTAATGTTTTCCGGCGGTACCATGTTTTGCACTCCCGCAACAACCACTAACGCAATAACACCGGCAAACGCAGTTGAGAGCATTATTCCAACAAGACCCCCAAGATGTACCGCCGCCTTGCCCTTATTATTGCAACCGAAATTCGCGCCTGCAGCTCCGGCAGTTGCAAAAAATCCAATTACATAAGTACAAATCAACGAAATTATTCCCAGATTGTGATAACCCCAAAGCGATGCTTGTTGTGAAGTACAGGTTTGGCGTTGTTGCAAATAACTCGTCTCGACAACTTTATATTTTGCTAATTTTTCGTTATCAAGTAAAACCGGCGGCGGAAATTTTTGTAACTCTAAGCTTAGTTCTTGCATCTTTTTTGCGGCGATTTTTTGATTTTCATATTCGGCATTCAACGTCTTTTTGGGGTCAAATTTGCCTGCATTGCTGTACGTGGCAACCAACAGAGCAACAAGAATTGCAATTGGAATAATCGGCGAAAAAGAGGCAACTTTACTCACATATTGAATACCCAAAATTCCCATGAGCATTGCAAGAATCGCCCACACTACCGCTACTGAAAGATGTACCACTGAATCAGGTGCAAATCCAATAGTCTGAGTGAGCAACTTGGCGGCAAAATATGCGTTTACGCTAAGCCATCCGAATTGCAGTAGTCCCATTAAAAGACCGGGCATCAGAAAACCACCGGTAACGCCGTAAGTTGAAGTTCCCACTATCGCAAGCGGTAACCCTGTCTTCATTCCGAGTAAACCCGGAACAAGATAACACAACAGGTAACACAAAAATGCTGCTAAAACAAGACTTCCGATTGCAAGTTGGAGACCTTGTGAAAGCGTACCGCCGGCAGTTCCCGTTGCACCCAACGGCACTTCCTGCCAAAACACAAACCACAACATAACTCCGGCATAAGAAGCCGCCGTGGTCATAAGCCAACCAACACGTTTCTCAAAAGGAGTCGGTTGCGCTGAACTAACATAATCTGGTAATTGTTGTTGAGACATAAAATTTTTCTTTGTAAATTTTTTGTTGAAATTGTATATTCGTTGCACGTTAAATTTGGTTTTCATTTTTGTAAGTAATATCAGTTACAAAAAAAGACTTTGGGTACATGACAAACATGAACGCTATCTTAAAACCAAAATTCAAGTGCAAAGAATAAAAAATTAAAGCGTGAACAATTTAAAATATTGCCGCCATACATAACAGCAATAAACGTGGTTATCTTTCATGTTTGATAATTTGATTTATTGTTACAATAAACCGATCACACTTAACATTCGGTAACACAAATGCATTATACTGTTCGTAAAATTGCGCGGCTCAAAAACACAAAAGCCAGCTTTACGATAAGTAAGCAGGCGGCGGCAAATGAAATTTAAATCGTGAACAGTTCAAAGCAGCAACCCAATAGGTAAACTTGCACTCATGACCTAAATTAATATGTAAGCAATTTAAAGTTAACCACCAGACATGAAACATTGAAAACATTTATCAAAAAAATTCTTTCAAAAAATATCAATAATTATTCAGTAGTGTAAATGAAAATTATTTTTTCTGTGTTGTTGAATAAAATATGTTGGCAGAAAAATAATACCTTATACTGTTTGTCCTATAAATTGTGCAACTCACGAGAACAAAAGCCCGCCTTACAGTAGGTAAGCAGGCGGAGGTAAACAAAATTAAGGTGTGAACAGTTTAAAATACTTATCCGTATTCTACCAATATATTGTTCCTAAACACGATGAAAAAATTCTTTATCACAAAAACAATCACTGAATATCTACCAATATCTTCTTTGAAAATACTGTACAAATAATCAGACAAGTTGCGTATTATGAGAGTTTTTATTTGAAGTATGGTTCGCGTTCTTGTTTTGGTTTTGTGTTATCGTCTTGGATTTCGCGTACCCAAATATTTCTGAATTTGACGGGTGCGCCGTGATCCTGCAATAGAATTGGCAACAACTCATCATGCGCGTCATAACGCGGTGAATGTTCGTAAGCGGTTGAGCCTTCAAGTTCGTGGTGATTTATAATCAAAACGCCGTTGTGGAATACTGTGATGTAGCCAGGTCGGATTACCTTGACAACTTTACCGTTTTCGATTTGCAATTTCGGTCTATTAAACACGATGTCGTAACTTTGCCATTCGCCAGCTTTCCTGCAAGCGTTTACTTGCGGCGCGCGTTGCTTATAAATTGACCCGCATTGCCCGTCGAAGTAAGTTACTTTCCCGTTGCCTTCATTAGAAGAATCTTTTTCGCGATAGGAATCGAGAATTTGCACTTCGTAATATGAACCGAGATATACTCCGCTGTTACCGGCGCCTTGACCTGAATTTTTGTTTGTAGGCACGGCAAATTCGATATGCAACTGGACACTGCCGAATTTCTTTTTTGTCCTGATGTCTCTTTTGCCAACAACAAGCGCACCGTCAACAACTTTCCACGACGGATTATCCCATTCGGAAGTATCCTTGCCGTCAAACAACACAATTGCATCTGACGGAGCACCACCGGGAGTATCCGACGGCGTTACTGCTTTGGGTTCTGTCCACGCAATACCGCTGCGCCAATCCTTCGCAACCGCAACCGCACTTATTCCAAACGCGATTACAATCACAAACGCTAAAAACTTTTTTGATCTCATTTTCGTTTTTTAATTGTACTTTTTGTTTATCAACTTTCAGCAACCGATTTTGTAAAAGTTTTCAATTGACAGTTATCAACACAACTATATCTTGTCAAATTGGAAACTACGGATCAATCGGTGTAAAGTTGGGCTTTTGAGATATGTCGGCAAACTGTATGCCAACAATAATTGATTGCGAGTATAGGCAATTTCACCATATTCGTCAACTACACCCTCAATAATATTCAAATGTACCTCCCTAATTTTCAGAAATTTCTCATCAAGACAATTTGCACACATCAAATTTTATACACTGTTCACACTTTAAATTTCGTTTACCGCAGCTCGCTTACCTACCGGAAATAAGCTTTTATGCTTTTGAGTCTCGCAATTTTAGTACGAGGGTATACGAGAGTATAAACGTCAAAAAATCACAAAATTTATGCTTTTTGTTGGAAGGATATTTGAAATTGGTTTGTGATATCCGTTAGTACGATAAAAAATTGTGCAACTCAAGAGCGTAAAAGTTTGTTTTCCAAGATGTAAACAGGCGGCGGCAAAAAGAGAATTTAAAGTGCGAACGGATTAAATTATGTTGACATGTGTGGCGGTTTTGTTCCCATCTTGACAATAGTTTTTTTTGCGGTAAAATTTTGCGGTTTTAATCTCCTTAAGACAATTTTGTTTTGAGGATTTCTTGGAGATAAGCGGGAATGGTGGAATTGGTAGACACACCAGGTTGAGGGCCTGGTTGGGGCAACCCAGTGGAGGTTCGAGTCCTCTTTCCCGTAATTTTTCTTAAACGCAATTCTGAAATCTCTACGGAATGATTGTATTTTATCTAATCGTTACAATCGGTATTATTGGTTAAAACGGTTCATTCGGCATTATCGACACCTTGTTCATAAAAAACCGTCAAATTCGTTTCGTTTACCCAATAGCGAAAAACACGATTGTCGATAGTTCCATATCAAACGCGCTTTAGAATTCCGGCAACACGGAAATGTTATATTGTTTGTACTATAAAATTGCTTGACTCAAGAGCGTAAGAGCCTGCTTTCCGATAGATAAACAGGCGACGGTAAAGGAAAATTCAAGTGCGAACAGTTTAAAAAAGATATTTTGAATCTGCGACAGTCTATCAAAAATTAAAGTAAAGTACAAATAGTTTAATAACGCCAATATGTTAGGGCGGGTTGTTCAATTTGAAAAGAAAACTTCACTTTGCGGTGTGCGAAACATAATCGGAGAAAATTTTATGAAAAGGAATTTACAAAAAATGTCTTACGGACGAGTAGTTAGTCTGATTGGAATTTTTGTTTTAAGTTTTGGGCTGTTTGGCAATCAGTTACAACAGATACAAGCTGCACCTTCACAGGCAAATCAATCGCAAATACGTTGCAAAGAACACAATCTTAAAGGATGTGCTTCGTGTATTGGTGATGGAGTTAGTGCTGAGATGCATTATGAGTTTGTGCCGCATGTTGTTTTACCCGAAACTATACAGTACAACCGCGTTACTCCGAAGTCAAATAATACTGCCGCTAATGCCGGAACAGTGTCGCCATTTGTAGCAACTTACATTGCGTTTCCGTCTTACAACTTGCCCGTAAACACGGAATTTAGACAAATAAATCAACTCACTTATCCGATTACGCCCAAAATATTACCATTGCCGTTACCGTTGCCGCAAAAAAACGCCAATAAAGACGAGAATAAAGATCAGAATAAACGTAACGAAAAAAGATCGGTTGAAAATCAACTTGAAAAAGACAAAATTGACAAGCAAAATGATCTGTTTGAAACCAAACAACCGTCAAATCAAAATCAGATTTTTTCTAAAATTGTCTCGAAACAGAAATCCGGTAACAATACGTATGATCATTCTGTTGCAGATGAGATGTTCGATATGTCGATGGCAATTCTTCAAGTTTCAAGTACAGAAGAAATAGTTCCGGCAACTCCGCGTTTTGCACTTAATGATAACGTTACGCAGACGGGTATATTTTGTAACAGTACGCCTAAGACGCCGGTTGCGTGGTCATTTAGTTCGCCGATTTTTAAGATTGCGGCAGTTCCGGCAGGTGTGGGCAACAACAGTTACATTTCACAGTTCAATCCGCACGGCGGCGTTAATATCGGATTCCAACCTTCGCCAAACAGCCAAGGTCAACCGCAACTTGGCGCGTATCCGCCTTTTCCGCCTAATCCCGTACCAAATAACGGTGCAAACGTTCAAGTACTTCCGAATGGAATGTTGCTTTTGACTGCGCCGCCAAGTCATCATAATTGTGGTTTGTTACGTTGTCGCGATCATAATTGGCGTTATATGTTGTTGCCGCCTGCGCCGAACCAATTCCAAAACACGCCGCCACAACCCACAACCCAACCGCCTTTACCACCGGCAACGCCCACAACAAGTATGATCGATCCTCAAACGCAAGCGTTGATGTATCCTTACATGCCGCCAATGAATCCTTACGCCAATCCGTATTCGCCGCAACAGCAAATTATGCCGATTACAGCAATGACTCCTTATGGGATGACGGTTGTGGGATACAGGCAAATGCCGCAATTACCAATGACAGATTACGGCATGTTGGGTTCAGGTAATTTTATGAATATTGCTTACAATCAACAGTTAGGACAGCAATTACCGCCGCTTCAAATGCAATTTGCCCAGCAACAATTTGCTCAGCAACAATTAGCCCAGCAACAATTAGCCCAACAACAATTAGCGCAGCAAAAATTATTACAACAACATTTGCTCGCAAAACAGAACAACTCCGACACTCAAACACAGGACACAACCGGTAAAGATAACGCTGAAGAATCATCTGATCTCAAGATGCCGTTGCCGATCAACGGAATTGCAAACGGTGCCGTTACAGGTAACGCAAATCAGAATACTTTGCCAATGGGTCTGTACGCTAATCCTTATGCAATGTACGCACTTCAAAGCGGTAATTTGGCTACAGGTACAAATAATACTGTCGGCGAAACCGGTGCGGGAATATCCGGTGAACAACCTGTCGGTATTTCAACAGCTCAATCAAATCCGCAATTCAACACATTATCGAATCCGTATCTTGCAAATTATCCAATGATGGTGTTGCCGCAACAATTCGGAATGTACGGTTCGCCTTACGGTTTCAACCCGTATTCAACTCCGGTTTATCCAGCTGCTCAGTTCGGCGGTCAATTCGGTAATCAATTCTTATCGCCTTGGAGTCAACCTTACATGCCCGTCGGTTTACAACAACAATTGCCGCAACAACAGATGAATCAAGGTAACGGTTTGACAATGTCGGATGTGTTGTTGTTGATGATTTTGATGAAGGAAAATAACAAACCGCAAAGACGGCTTACATTTTTTGAGCGGATTGCAGAACGGCGGGCAGCAAGACGGCAACGCGCAGAACAAAATGACCCTTTCAACCAAATTATGCAAATGTGGAGTACACCATTCTACACCGATAATACCGCAAGAATGCCCGCTTCAACCGCATATCCTTACGGCTATTTCGGCGCACAACCAGCTCCAATAAACACCGCAAATTACGGCGGTTACCATAATCTATATTACGGCAATACTACGTATTAGACCTTTTCGCGAACAAGTTGGCTACCATTAAAACAACAAAAAGACTTTTTCAGGGACAACTATATCATTTCACTCGAATGTAAGATTCGAGTGAAATGATTTTTTTATTTTTCATTCTGCTGTGAACGTGCATTCTTACTCGACATCGTTTTCTATCAACATCAATATGTTGTTATTTTGTAACGGGACAAAAAAACAATTATCTGTATCAGTCATTACCAATTTTTGTAGAATTTTCACAAATTACGTTGAATAGTTGCAAAAATTGATCTGGACTTATGAGATTTTTTTTTGTAGTATTCGTTTGATTTGTTGTGTGATGTTTGTTTCTTGCGGGTTTGGTTTTTTTGTGTAATTTTATGTGAGGTTATTTTATGTTGCATGGAGAGAGGTTGCGGATAATTATTTTGGCGTTTTTTGTTTTGTCTGTTTTTGTTTGTTCAAACGGATGTGTACGGCGGCGAATGACTGTACGTTCCAATCCGCCGGGTGCTACTGTTTATCTCGATGGAAAAGAAATCGGACGAACTCCGTTTTCAGCCAATTTTGATTACTACGGCAATAGAGAATTTAGATTAGTCAAAGACGGCTATGCAACAAAAACAGTTATCAAACCTGTTGCAACACCTTGGTATGAGTTACACGGTATAGATTTTGTGTCGGAGGTCTTGTTACCTGGGAAATTAACTGATCATAAGTTTTATGAATTTGATCTTGAGCCGGAACGAATTGTTCCTAATCATGAGTTGTTAGTAAGAGCGGAGGAATTGCGGTACAAAGCCCACGCAGGAACTGTCCAAAACTCAGGAAACATAAATTACCCAACTCCAATTCCAACATTACCATCATCTCCCGCCCCAATATCAACACCAACCTACCCAATCCCAAATTACCCCGCACAAGAACCATACCGCCCGCCAACTTAAACAAGTATGAATTCGTAACTACTCAGTCGTGTTTTCTTGTAACAAAGCCTGCTTTCCAAGTAGAAATTTAATGTGTGAACAGTTTAAAATATTAAACCAGTTTACAATTTTACTAAAATGCAAATCAAAAATTTTAAATTTAATGTTGTGTTTTTTTTGTTGGTTTTGTTACTTTGTCCAATGTTTTCCAATGCGGGTGAATTGACATTGGATTCGGGTTTTAAAACGCCGCCGGATTCGGCGAGACTTTGGGCGTATTGGTGGTGGCTCAATGGGCATGTTGACAAAGAAGCAATCACGAAAGATTTGACAGAAATGAAAAAACAAGGATTCGGAACTGCCGTACTCTACGACGGTAACGGCTCCAACCAAGATGGAAATGTTCGTGTTGCCGACGGTGCAATGTTCGGTTCGATTGAATGGCGTGAGTTGTATAAACATGCGTTGAATGAAGCTGCACGGCTCGGAATCTCAATCAGCTTGAATATCCAAAGCGGTTGGAATCTCGGAGGTCCCAATGTTAAACCTGAAAACGCGGCTAAACAAATCGTCTGGTCGGAAATTATTGTTACAGAAAATAACGCCGAGATTATTTTGCCGCGTCCGTCGATGAAACACAACTTTTATCGTGATATTGCTGTTGTTGCTTTTCCGGTCAAAAACATTAACGTTACAAAAAATAATTCTAATTCGATTAAACGCCGTTCACTTGACAATTTGCCCGCAAAATCGGCAATCAAAGAACTTGGAGGTTCGGCTCCGATTTGTAATTATTTGATTGTGGACGAAGCGGAAATTGATGGTGAAGAATATGCGGCGGTTGATGACGTGGTTATTTTGTACAAGGGTGAATCGATTGAAAAAGCAATTGATTTAAAAACCGGTGTCTTGAGATTGCCGCCAATTAAAAATTCGGGAACGTGGTCAGTGATTCGTTTCGGTTACACTTGCACCGGCGCGAGAGTTTCAACTTCAAGCGGAAAATGGCAAGGTTTGGTTATAGATCATCTTGATGCGGATGCGTTTGATATTTATTGGAACGAAAATATTCAACAATTAATCAATGATGCCGGATCGCTTGCGGGCAAAACCTTGCGTTATTTGCATACTGACAGTTGGGAGCTTGGCGGACTCAATTGGACAAAAACAATGCGTGATGAATTTAAAAAACGTCGCGGCTATGATATTGTCCCATATCTTCCGATTCTTGCGGGTAAGATATTGAATAGCCGTGATGTGAGTAATCGTTTCCTTTTTG
Organism: Planctomycetaceae bacterium; assembly: GCA_031282385.1. Lineage (GTDB taxonomy): Bacteria > Planctomycetota > Planctomycetia > Pirellulales > Thermoguttaceae > WRKP01. The sequence continues at coordinate 15,788 of JAITDV010000520.1, forward strand.
ATTTACGGCGAACGATTGGTGATTTAGTTGCGGACAATCATTATGGGCGGATGAAATCAAAGTCGCATGAATTTGGGATCATTACGCATCCTGAATCTGGCGGACCTCATGCTGCGCCGATAGATTCGCTGCAATTGTTGGGATTAAATGATATTCCAATGTCGGAGTTTTGGTCGTGGTCGCCGCGTCATCGGATAGGTGAACGGAACAGATTTTTTACGAAACAACCCGCATCTGCAGCGCACACACACGGTAAAAGATTCGTCGCCGCTGAAGGTTTCACAAATATCGGTTTACATTGGCAGGAATCGTTTGCAGATAATTTGAAACCGTCATTCGATCAAGCTGTAAGTGAAGGTTGTAATTTACTCGTTTGGTGTACGTTGACTTCTTCACCCAAAAGCGCGGGCTTGCCTGGCAATGAATATTTTGCAGGAACGCATTTTAATCCGCAACATACTTGTTGGAATTATTCGTCTGATTTTTTGACGTATATTAACCGCGTACAATTTCTCACACAACAAGGACTCTATGTTGCCGACGTCGTCCAATACTACGGTGACAACGTTCCAAACTTCACGCAAGGTGAATGGAGCAATGTTACAAAATCACTGCCAGACTATGCTTATGATGTTGCATCAATGGATGCGGTGTTGAATATGACGGTTTTTGACGGACGAATTTTTTTGCCCGACGGAATGAATTATAAAGTGTTGGTTTTACCTGATGTGTCGGGTATAAATCTTTTTTTGTTACAAAAAATATCTTCAATAGTCAAAGACGGCGCAACAATAATTGGTTCAAAACCAAAACGTGTTTCAGGTTTGACCAATTATCCGAATGCTGATTCTGAGTTGAAAAAAATAGTTGATGAACTTTGGGGAACAGATAATAATTCCGTAACGAAAATTCGGCGAATTGGCAAGGGGCGTGTTGTTATCGGAATGACGGCGGCAGAACTTTTGCGCAACGATAAATTGTTACCTGATTGTAAACGTTTACGCGGTTCGTTGCCCGACGGTCAACATCGTATCAAATGGATTCATCGAACGCTTAACAACAATTCAGTTTTCGGGGGCAATTTTGAAGAAATCACACCGATAGAATCAGCTCTTACACCGGAAACAACTCCGCAACTTGCACTGGACAACACGAATCGAACGGAGATTTATTTTGTTGCGAATCTTGTTGCAAAGACGGACAAAACGGAAATTGCGTTTCGCGTAACTCAAAAACAACCTGAAATTTGGGACGCCGTTACCGGTGTAATTTCAGACGCTAAATCATTTCGTCAAGAAAACGGACAAACAATTGTTCCGCTTGAATTTGCACCGAACGGTTCGTTTTTTGTTGTGTTTCGCAAACCGATTGCGGCGGATTCAAAAGGTGCCGCTGCCGATAATTCAACGCAATTGGAAACGTTGCAAATATTGGATGGAGATTGGAATGTGAGATTCAATTCATCTAACGGTTTATCTGAACCTGTTATTTTCACACAATTAATTGACTGGACAAAACACACGAATGAACAAATAAAATATTACTCAGGTACGGCAGTTTATCAAAAAGAATTTTCGTACAAAAAATTAGACAAATCAAATCAACGTATTTATCTTGAGTTAGATTTGGTACGTGAAATGGCGCAAGTTCGGATCAACGGCAAGAATATTTGTACGTTATGGACAAGACCGTTCAGGGTTGACGTAACTGATGCAATTCGAGACGGCAATAATATTTTAGAATTGGAAGTAGTGAACCATTGGGCAAACCGCGTTATCGGCGACACAAAATTACCCGAATCCCAACGCCAAACCAAAACAAATATAAAACGCCTAACCGCCCAAACTCCGCTATTAGAATCAGGATTAATCGGAAATGCTCAATTAAAAATAGAAAAATAATCGTAATTATTCGGTTGTGATATTATTTTGTGCTATTGAATTTTCATGTCCCAAACGGACGATTTTTTATCGGCAGCATTTTCTACCAACATGTCGTCCAACGGGACTGAGAAATTAAGGTATCATTCACGTTGAATGTTGTATTCGGATGAAATGGTATAAATTTTTATAAATTGTATTGAACACATTTATCTAACGTGTGTTTGGTATGATTATTTTTTGTAACAATAATCTACTACACCGACAACTCATCCCGCATAAGGTAACAATAACGCGGCAATCGTAATACACGCTGTCTCCGTCCGCAAAATTCTCGCGCCCATTGCAAACGGCACAAAACCAGACTCAATACAAATCGAAATTTCACGATCCGTAAAACTACCTTCCGGTCCAATTAACGCAACAATATTATTCGGTAATTTATCGTTCAACAATTGTTTCGGCTTAATTTGTCCGACAGCCCCAAGCGAAACCGGATGCAATAACAGACACAAACAACTCTGTTGCCCGTTACAACAGTCAACATTATTTTGCGCAACGTTATTTCCACTACGACAATTTTGTGTTGACCTTATGAGATCGTCAAGAGTCATTTCTTCAGTTATATCCATAAGAACATTTCGTCCGCATTGTTTTGCCGCTTCAATTACGTAACGTTTAAATCGTGAAATAACTCCTGCGTCCGCTCTTGCAATACTTCGTTCAAGCCGAATCGGTACGAATTTATGAACACCGATTTCAGCTAACTTTTCAACAAGAAATTTTTGCCGGTCGCCTTTGGGCAATGCAGCTGCAATCGTGAGTTTTAACTGACACTCTGTTTGATCAACAATCTGCTCTGCCAAACAAACACCAACTTTGTCATTAGAAATAAAATCAACAACACCACGAAATAAACTGCCTTTCCCATCAAAAAGAAATATTTCATCACCAACTTTGCCGCGCATTACTCGACAAAAATGATATGCCTCGTCGCCGCAAAGCATCACAAAATTATCTTTTTTCTCTGACACAAACGGATCAATATAAAATCGATTACTCATATTATGAATTTGTTTTGTTGTGAAAATTAAGCGAAATGAAATTGATTATTACTGTTCGTACTATAAATTTTGCGTAACTCAAGAGCGTAAAAGCCCACTTTCCAATAGGTAAACAGACGGCGGCAAAGGAAATTTAAAGTGTGAACAGTTTAAAATTCTGATTATTTATTAGCTGTACTTTCTCAAAAATACTCTAAAAATTTTTATCTTATTTTATTATAATATTTATAGTTGTTTTTCCAACTCCATTAACTTTTTTTTCAGTGCAATGATTGTCAAATGAATTGATATAGTGTTTTATGTTTGTCTATTTATTTTTTTAATTGTTTGTGTAATTTCTTGATGGTTTTTCTAGGCGTGACGCAATATCAAAACACATAAAAATTTTTGTAATCTTTCAGCGGATTTAGTGTTTTTAAACTGTTCACAATTTAAATTTCCTTTACCGTTGCATGCTCAATTAATAGATTTTTATCGTATGATCAATTATAAATTGTCTATCATGAAATAATCTGGACGACCTTTTTTGTAACACAAAATTCGTCAAATTATCAGGGACTGGTTGAGTTGTTTTTATTGTCGAGTATAATCTCTGGTTACTTATAGTGTATCAGAAATTTTATTAACACTTAAAAATTTTCATTTGAGAAATATTTTTTGACTGACGGAATTTTCTGTTGTGTGAAATGTAAATTGCGCGGATAACAAAACTCACAATATCCAAATAATATTACATTTTACATTTGTACAAATAATTAACTTAACATTTTTTTCAAAACATGAATAACGACTCGACAATTTCTGCTGAAGAACGCGAAAGATTACAAAAACTCTACACAAATGGTAACAAACAAATGATGAACCAAAATTATGATTACGCCAATGAAATGTTTCGTGAGTGTTTTTTGCGTGATTCAGGCAACATTATTTACTTGAAATCGTTTCTCGATAACTTGCGAAAAAAATACGGCGAAAAGAAAAAAAAAGGGATATTTGGTTTTTTAAGCGGTGGTAAAAAAGAAGCAACTACCGAAAAAAAAGCCGAAGTAATTCTCAAAGCCGGCATCGACTCGTTACAATCCGATCCTTGGGATATTAACGCTCTACTTTCATCAGGCGGTGCATGTGAAGTTCTTGGTTATCATGATTCCGCGTTGGAGTTTTATAAGGCGGCGGTTAATTCAAATCCGGACAATGTTGAAGCAAATAAAATTTGTGCTAAAGCTCTTCGCGAAAACGCCGATTATGACGGCGCTTTACTTTGCATTAAACGAATCCTGAAAGTAAAACCCAATGACATGGAAGCCGAAAGAATGCAAAAAGATATCACAATTGAAAAAACTATTCACAAAGGACAATACGCAACCGGTGATTCAAATAAAGTCCGCGATACCGCATTGAATATGAAGTCCGGCGTCGTTGCAGAAAACGAAGACGCAATGGGACGAACGTTAACTTTGGTCGAACAAATTGAACGACGTATAAAAAAGAATCCAAACGATCTGGCAAATTACATTGACCTCGCCGAACATTATTACCAAACCGCTGACTACGCAAAATCCGAAGAATATTACACACAAGCGGTCAAAATCTCAAATCAGGATTTAGAAATGATTGAACGTTTGCTTGACGCACAGAAACAAAAATTGCATGCAGAGGTCGTTAATTTGAAAGATGAGTTTGCAAAAAATAAAGATGAATCAATAAAAAATGAGTTTTACCGCCTAAAAGCCGAATTTGATAAAAAGAACATCGAATTGGTACAACACCGGATAAAATGCCATCCTAACCATGCCGGTTATCATTTCGACTACGGATTATTGTTACAAAAACAAGGCGAATTCCGCGACGCAATTGCAGAATTTCAACACGCTAAAGCCGACTCGTCAAGAAAAGGCGAATGCTTACTTGCAATTGGTCAATGCTTTCAGCAGATTAAACAGTATAAATTGGCAATGGAACATTATCAAGAATCTGTGGAATTGCTTGCAGAAACAGATGAAAACAAAAAGAAAGGCTTGTATCTGATTACTAAATTAGCATTTGCAATGGAAGACTACAACAAAGCCGAAGAATACGGACACAGACTAGCGGCAATAGATTTTTCTTACAAAGATTTGGGGGAGCTACTAGACAAAGTTGCACAAAAACGTAAGATTTAGCTCCTTGAAAATTTGGAACGCAGAATTTTTGAGGAAAAAAAAGCACTGACCATAAATTATGACATATCTCATAAAAGTGAAACAGTTTCAAGCTCAAAAAAATGCGTTCGCGCGTGTAATACTTGATGCAGTTTGTAAAGACTGCGATTGTGTAGGTAATTGGATAAAATTTCTTGCCGACACAAAAATTGACATAATCGTTAAAATTTAACCGTAATTTTCAAAAAAATTAAATCAAAAAAGGATAAAAAGTATGCCAAATATCAAAAGTGCCAAAAAACGTCTTCGCCAAAATATCGTTTTACGCGAAAGAAACCGTTCAAATCGTTCGTTTGTTCGTAATCGTTGCAAGAGCGTAATTCAAGCAATTAAAGATGGTAATGTCGAAGAAGCGGAACGCTTGTTTAGAATTGCGACAAAAGCATTAGATCAAGCCGGCGCAAAACGAATCATCCACAAAAACGCCGCCGCAAGAAAAAAATCACGATTGTCTGCCCAAATACGCAAATTAAAAACCAGCGTCTAATTTCGCTCGCGTTGAGTAAGTTTGCAATTTGCACGAGTTTTTTTGAATTAGTAATAGAGAACCTCTAATAATTCATTTTTAACAAATGATTCAGGGACGTATGTTAGTTGCGTCCCTGTGATTTATTCTCCTAATTACAAAAAAAAAAACTGACAACAAAATTCAAGTCAAATACCTCATAATTACTTCCTACTTATTTTTGTTGATATACTGTTCGTACTATAAATTGCAGGACTCAAGAGTGTAGGAGCTTGTTTTCCGATAGGTCAGTAGACGGCGTAAAAGAAAATTTGAAGTGTGAACAGCTTAAATCCGCGTGGAACAGCATTGTTTTCCGAACGGCTCTAGTATTCCGACCCTTATTTGTCAAATTCCCCCTCTCCCCCCGACGTCCTTATGCCCTTATGTTTTGTCGATATTTTTTAAGTTCACCATCAAAATAATAAGGAAATAAGGACGCATTTGGTGGCGTTGTATGCTACTAATGGAAATTGGATAAATAAGGGTTGTTTACGTGTAACTATTCAGTCGTGATATTATTTTGTGCTATTACATTTTCCCATCTCGTTAGGGACGGCATGTTGGTAGAAAGCTAATCACGTATAATATCTATCGACCAATCACATAACAACAAATTTTAGTAAAACCCAATATCGTATCGTATTCTCAAGAGTCATTCCCATAAATAAAAAGATATTTTTTGAAAATTGTTTTGTTAAAAATCGGTTTGAATTTTAGCGGATTCTATTTTTGATCGAAAAAATAAAATAAATTCTCATGCTGCAAACTCTCCGTAACAATATTTTTTGTTTCAGAAATTACATTATCATTTTCTTTTTGGTCTGTTTGCCCGTCAACAATCTCCGCTTCAAAAGTCAAGACAAAATTCGGATTCTTTGGATCGTTTGATCTAACTAGAACTTCTTTACTTACTTCGTCTCTCAAATTTTTGGTTATCAATAGACCTTTTCGCTAATCTGTAGGAGACCACCCCTAACCCCTCCGAAGGAGGGGAATTATTCGCCTCACTCGGATGCGTCTTCTTATTCCCCTCCTTTAGAGGGGTTAGGGGTGGTCTCGGAGGAGTTAAAGGCGGTTTTTTGTTGTAGTTTTTTTGTTGCGTTGATGTATTTTTAGGTTAGAGAAAAGGTCTAATCTTACTGCGATAATACCTGTTCCACGAATCGGAATATACTTTGTAAAATGAGTTATTTTAATACATAAAGCACAGCTTGCTATAACTTTTTCATCATAAACTCCTATTAAAATTTTAAACCTGAAATTACAACCATGTCTTTTTCGTTACAAATATTCTGACTGCAATAACATATTTATCCATAAACGAAAACAACAGGAACAGAGAAAGACTTTGTACTGTCTTTCATTTTTATTGTTACCTCAAATGCAAGCTCTTTTGTTATATCAATGGATTGTTGATGAATCTTGTCCGAATCGGTTAGTACGCGCCGAAGTAAAAATCAATAAAAACATCATCCAATTTTACAAATTAAGAAGAAGAGAACCTGATAAACAACCTTTAGTAAATACCATTAAATATAATTTGAATAAATAACACTCCGTAAAATAAAAAACAAAAATACCACCATTTAGTGAATCATTAAGTGACAGCGAAAATAGCACAACCGTTGACAAAAAATATACGCTCAAGTGTGCCAATTTCGCTGGCACATGACCCATCATTCAATTGAGTAATCATTTTTTTATGCTGCTCATAAGCGTCAACGTTGTCTTTCATCGCGTCGCCATACTTCGCTTGCAACATCTTGATTCTTGCGTTTTCACGCTCAATGTCGGCAAGTTCTTTTGTCAAATCCGGCGTGAGATTTTTTTGTTTTTGGATTTCCTGTCTGTCTTTTTGCAAGTCATCCAATTGTTTTCTTATCGATTCGATTTTGTCATTTTGACCCAGATTTTGTGCGATGTTTAACTCGCTGAATAATTCTTGTTCCCGCGAATATATTTGACTCATTGCGCTTTGGAAAACATCATTTCGATTTACCATTGCGTCAATTTCTTTTAGTCTGTTTGCGTATTCGCCATGCCAATTAGCACAATGACCGCCGTTATTGCGACAGCGACTTTCTGTAACACGTCCGGCATGAATCCCCAATACTCAAGTACACTTTTAATGTTATCAATGATCGGTTGAAATAACTCAATAATTCCGGTTGAAATAACTCAATAATTCCCATTAACGTATCAATCGCTATGTCTTTGAATTATTCTAATGACATATTTTGTAAAGCGAAAATTGTAGAGTTTAACAGTTGTGTCTGTAATTGTGATTCAGCTACCGTTTGTTGGTATTCATACAAATTATCTGTAGCCTGCTGTATTGCTTTCGCCCCCAAATCCTGATCCCCCGTCACTCTTCGCGCCTCATTAATTGAGTCTTGCAACCTATTGTATTCTCGTACCGCGTTTCTTATACCTTCAACTGTCGGATTCATGTTTTTAATATTATCAGCGGTTGCTTCTGCGAGCCTTTTATAACCTTCAACTACATTCGCGACCGCAGAACCAAGACCGTTTGTGTCTCCAGTAATCTTGTTAAAACTCACATTTAACCCTTGTATCTCTTTTACTTTTGCAATTGCTTTATTTAAGCTTTCTAAATTCGGTTTTAAGCCATCTAAACTTTGTTCCGCCTTTCCTGCCATGTCTTTAATTGCGTTTTTGAAGTCTTCAATATTTTGTAATTTTTCCGGTGAAATTAAGTTTATATCTACATTACCTGCCATCTTGCCAAACTCTTGTAATCCAACCTTCAAATTTTCAGTTGACGCTTTCATATTTTTAAACTTATCAATAAAAACACTTTCTAATTGCTCGATTTGTTTTGTCGCTTCGTTTGTCCCGGTTAAATCGTCAAATGCTATCGCTTGCGTTTTTAAATTTCCTAATTCTGCAAACAATTTTCCGGCGTCATTCCCTTTTATGTTTGAAATTGTTGCGTTCATTCCTTTGAGCTTGTCAATAAAATCGTCGCCTATTGCCTTGGTTGCGAGATCGAATTGTTCCCAATCCTGAATGATTTTTTTGCATTTCCGGGTTTTGCTTTATCTCATTCATTTTGCGCAAAAGCTCATAATCTGCTTGTAGATTTTTTGTAGATGCAGGTAAATTCTTTAACGAATTTGCCGCTTCAAATGCGTTTTTAACAAGAGAATCAAAAATTTTTGTATTGCTAAAAATCTTTTCGGTTTCGTGTTCAACTGTAGATAATTCGTTTTTATAGACTTGTAACTGCTTTGCCCACTCTTGCCATACTTGGAAATCACCTTGATCTGGTTCATATATTTTCCAATATTCTATTTCTTTTTTAGCATCAGCAACAGAATCTATGCCTACTTTCAAGATATCAAAAGCACTATTAAACGCCTTAACGCTCGGTGTAGCTTTCTCGATTTTGTCCGCAACATCTGAAATCATGCTGCTGACATCGCCAAGATTGTCAAGAGTGTTTTTGATGTTTGCGACCGTCTGAAATAGACCCATTAATGTAGCCATAATAAATTCGGAATGCGGAATTAGGGGATTCCGCATTTTGGATGATTGTGATTATTAGCCCTTTTCGCTAACCTGTAGGAGACCACCCCTGACCCCTCCGAAGGAGGGGAATTATTCGCCTCCTTCGGGGAGGCGTCTCCTTATTCGCCTCACTCGGAGGCGTCTTCTTATTCCCCTTCTTTGGAGGGGTTAGGGGTGGTCTCGGAGGAGTTAAAGTCGGTTTTTCGTTGTAGTTTTTTTGTTGTGTTGATTTATTTTTAGGTTAGAGAAAAGGTCTAATGTTAAGTTTGGCTTTTTTGTTTTAGCCCCCAAAGTTTTTGTATTGCTATGTTGATATCATCGGGGAAACAAATGGGATAATGAGGGAAAAATTTAGATTGATTTTCACGTTGTGTTTGCCAACAAACTTGATAGCCTACTTTATAAAAATACAATAGGCGTGTTAAAATAATTGTCAATTTACGTTGCTTTTGCTTATTATTTGCATATTTTAAAATTTGTATTTCATTGTTTTGAAGATTTTGACAAAATTCAAAATTTAATGCTTCATTTATTTTTGCGAGTGGCAAGTATTGCCATTCTTTATCATTAAATAAAATGGTGTTCGCTTGCGGTGGTAAATAAATTGTTGTTCTTCGGAGTATTTCCTCTTTGCAATTTTTGCACGTACAATCGAGAATCCCTCCGATACTACTATGGTCGCGGCATGAGTATTGTGTATCGTCTATTTCCGGTTTAGCTAATATCCCGCACAACGTTTCGGGATGGTCAAATGCCTGAAAATATAATTTGTTAAGTATATGAGTTGTCTTTGAATTATCTTTATTGATAAGGATTTGTAAGTGCATTTTTCTTTTTCCTTGTTTATGTTAAAGAAATCACTTGTTGGCGTTTGTTAGTGAATATTTGGATATTGGATTGTTCCCGCACCAATCCGCCAACGACGAAACATCAGACTTAAACGTTCATTACCGCTCCGCCGCCAACAAGTGCAACGTCTCACGCTATCCCTTTTGCTGAACAATAGCGCAGGCAAACACAATGAAAACGTTGGTCTACAATGAATCAAAAGCAAACAGAAAAGAATATAACAGAATAGGAAATTTGCCCTGTTGCTATATAGCAACTCGTCAGTTGCTAAATAGCAACTCCACAAGTATCTTTTAAATTATAGAGTTATAGAATCAGTTGCTATATAGCAACAGGAAATTTGTATTAAGAATTTACAGTATTGTCCGTCAATCCGTCTTCCGACTTGGTTGTTTTTTGATTTTCGTAACGCTGAATAGTTGTTGTCATAATATCAGTGTATTTGAAAATGTCATCCATTGATGTTAATTCGTTTTTTGTTTCTTTTTTATTTTCGTCAAATGTTGAAATATATTTTTTAATACCGTTAAAGTATAATCTACAAATAGTTTTGCGGTTATTATCGTCTAGCAGGATTGCAAAATAAGTTTGTGAATCGCGATAAACAATTCTATTCATTGGCACAACAGCGCGTAACGCCGCTCTGACCGTGTAAAATCCTTCCAATTCCTCCGCCGTTGTTACGATTGCAGGTTCCGTAACTGTAGTATTTTCAGTTTGTTCAGGTTCAGGTTCTTTTGGTGTGGTTTCCTGTTGCAATGCGTTTTTTAGCCGGTCTGTTATTGTGTCGTTTATCACTTGTGAAAATGACTTTTTAGTTAGGGCGGTAAATTGTTCTAATATCTTGGCAGTTACGATACTAGGGTAAACGATTTTGGCAATTCCGCGAACAAACCACTCGCTGGGATTCGTGATTTCGTTCTGAATAATTGCCTTGATTTCAGAGGTATATTTTAAGTCGGCGGCGGTCTCAAAGATATTAGTCAGGTCAAAATAAGATTTATGAAATTTCTTTAACTCCTCAATTTCATTATCTTTTATGTTTAACAAATCAATATCAAAAAACGGCTTTTCGTCCATTAAATTAGGTCTTTCCAAATCGGAGTAAAACCGATATTTAATGCCGTTTGTCAAGATTCCGAATCTGGCATTAGATACTTG
>JAITDV010000525.1 GCA_031282385.1 Planctomycetaceae bacterium
CACGCTCTTGAGTCGCGCAATTTATAGTACGAGCATTAGACCTTTTTTCTAACCTAAAAATACATCAACGCAACAAAAAATCTACAACAAAAAACCGCCTTTAACTCCTCCGAGACCACCCCTAACCCCTCCGAAGGAGGGGAATAAGAAGACGCATCCGAGTGAGGCGAATAAGGAGACGCCTCCTTCGGAGGCGAATATTCCACTCCTTCGGAAGGGTCAGGGGTGGTCTCCTACAGGTTAGCGCAAAGGTCTATTATCAAAATTAATTGACAAGGAGTCCCCATTCGGATGCTCAAACGAACTCGCCGCGAATAAGTTGGCTACCATTAAAACAACAAAAAGACTTTTTCAGGGACAACTAGTTACTCAATTACATATTTGTTTCTGTGTCAAATTCTGCACCGTTTGTAACTTGGTTCATTGCTTCTGCTAGAGGTACGATGTGTTCAATATTTTTTGTATAAATTCTACAAATACGATAACTTTGCGGAATATAACGGAATAAATCTTCATCTTCTAAAGGGCGAATTGTTTTTGTTGCCGGTTCAAAGAGGCAATTTTGCATGTTTAAGTTTTTTTGTTTGTTTCCGGTTTCGTTTTGTATTCCGCCTCGTAGTTGATGTCTTGCGCAATCAATTTGAAAATCAATTGAGCGTAATTGTTCAGGTAATTTTGAAGTAATCATCTGTTTTAAGATTTCTTCATTGCCGAAAATACTTGTGTGTTCGCGTCTGTCGGATTGAAATAGTATAGTTTTTTCTGTTGCCATTTGAAATGGAATTTTGCGAGTAAGAAATTTTTGCCAGAGCAAAGCTAATTCGCGTTTTATTGGATTGGTTGACCATTCAAAACGCGATACATCAACTAGCAACGAACTCTCTGTAAATCCCAAATAATCATCAAGACACTCAAGCGGATTACGTACATCCGCAACTTCAGGCATAAGAGGATTCGGAAAAATATAACCACAACTCTTATCAAATAATTCGCTCAAAGTAAGATCAATTGCGCGGACTTCACGATGAAAATATATTGACCTAAATAACTCGCCGCGAACATTGAGAAACCTAATCAACGCTGCAAATCCTTTTTGATGTATTGTCAAACCTTCTTTTGTAAAAAATGAATAATGAATCAATCTGTCAACATCAATAATACTTGTCCCAAATCCGGTCATGTAAGCATCCCGCAACACAAAATCCATGTTGTCCACCGTGTACAAACCGCTAAAAAGAGAACGCAATAACCGTAACCAAAAAGGTACATTTGTATTTTGTTCTACAGTTGGCCGCACAATCAAAAACGCAATTTGTTCGGGATCAAGTGTTTCATTGGCATCAAGCTCGCCGTGCGGATTACGCCGTATTTTTTGCAACATCGGCGCAAGTTTACGGCGAATTATTTCCGCGCCGAGTTTTTCATGATTCAGATTAAATCGGGCAAGATACTTAGAATCAAAAAAATGCCCAAAAGGTCCATGTCCGACATCATGCAAAAGTGCAGCCATACGAACAAGCGACTCGAGATAATTGCGACTAGGTAATTTTTCGTTACAATTAATCTCGTTACACGTATCAACCAAACTTGTATAAAGCCGGTCAATAATTTTTGACGCAAGATGCATACTGCCGAGCGAATGTTGAAACCGCGAATGCTCTGCTGTCGGATAAACAAACCATGCGGTTTGTAGTTGATGAATTTGCCGCAGACGTTGTACCCACGCAGAATCTATAATTTCCCGTTCCGAAACTTCGTCCGCAATTTTTGAACCGGAAAAAGGAATGTAACCATGTATCGAATCATACACAAGATTATCATCCTCATAATAATTTATTAATCGCATAACTATAACGTAATTGTCTATGGAATTTTTCTGAATCTTGTACTGATAAGCAACAAATGCAACAGAATCATTGAAGTACCGATTAACAACGGATAACGGTAATATTCTTTGTACTGTGTGTAAATTTTACCTTCGTGTGTTGTTTTTTCTAATCTGTCAATTTCAGCATAAACTTTTTCAAGTGCATCAGTATTTTGGGGATTGTAAAATTGACCGCTGCTCATTTCAGCGATTTTGCGCAACGTATATTCATCAACTGCGGTACTTGAAATTCTACCCAAAATATCGCGTCCGCCGCCGCTTGAACCAATACCGATAGTATAAATTTTAATCCCCAATGTCTTGGCAATCTCCGCAGCTTCCAACGGATCAAGCTCGCCGAAATTTTGTTCGCCGTCGGAAAGGAGAACGATCACTTTACTTTTGGCGTTTATATTTTTCAGTCTGTCGCAAGCAATTGCAATTGTATCACCGATTGCTGTCATATTTTCTTCTTCAAGTGTACGCCGTAATTGTCGTATATCTGTACTGCGTTTTAATTCTTTCGGAGGTTCTATCAGATTTACTTGAGAAAGCATTTCAAGCAAAGTTGAATGATCAAGCGTTAGCGGACAAAAAGCATCAACATAACCGCCAAACGCAATTAAACCAATCATATCATCTTTACGTCCTCTCAAATTGCTGCCGTTACCTTGTACAAAATCGCGGAATACTTTTTTGACGGCTTGTAAACGATTGACACGTACACCATCAATTTCAAAATCTTCCGCTCCCATCGAACCACTGCGATCAACACACATTGCAATCGCAATTCCATCAGTCCGAATACGATATTCTTCTATTCCGGCTTGCGGACGGGCAAGAGCAACTATCAATAAAATAAGACCAAAATAAAATAAGAATGGTAACAATTTACCAATACGCTGCATAAATGTTACCGGCAAACGCTTGAGCATTACCACGCTGCTAAAAATAACTCCCACACGCTTACGCCGAAACTCCATTTCCGCTACTAATAGTAAAAGCGGAATTAAAAAAAGAAAATAATAAGGCGAATAAAATCTAAACATAAATTTTTCCTCTCTATATTGTCGTAGCGAAATCAAAATATAAAACGACAAAGACACAATGACAAATTAATGAATTGTTGCTATTGAATATGTTCGATAAAAAAACACACGACTGAATAATTACATTTCATCAACAAAATTATCTGCCGATTGTTGCGCTTTTTGAGTTATTTTGTCCGTGTGTGCGGTTTGTTGATTCGTCGATTATTACGGAATAAACATCGGTTTCTTTAATTTTTTCTGTCGGCAAAATCCATTGCTTTTCGCTGTAACACAACTTATAAACATATCCTGCCGCAATTGCCAGAACAATGCCGATAGACGCCGCTTGCAAAAATAATAAACCTGATACGGATTGCCAAAATAATATTGCCGGCAAAACTACAACTAATCCCGCGACCAAACCAACATAACGTGTTTTGGGAAAATAAACCAAAATCAATCCCGCTAACAACGCAATTGAACTTGAAATCAAAACAATAACAGACCTATCAACCAAAATAAACGGCACCAATTCCGACGATGAAAGTGAACTAAATAAAAATTGAGAAGCGTTATCTGATATTAAAACTTCGTCAACACTTTTTTGAGAAATACCCACATCAGACATTGTGAATGCGGTTTTTTGTCCTGTCAGTAAACCATTATACGTATATCTATATTCAGGCGTCCAACCGGTTGGGATAAATGGAATAAATCTGTTAGGCGGTAATATCAATTGCCAGTATGACCGCCGTACAAGCACATCGTCGTTGAATTGCGGCAATGAAAATTGAACACGTTGAATTTTGTTACGAAAAATACCCGGTATCTGATACCAAAGCTCAATCGTGTTTGCTTGCCCGTTTTCAGATTCATGTAGCGGGATAGTTATTTGCAATCCATTAGTCAATTCAACAGGAATTGTAACTCCATTCTTTTTCACCGTGATTTTTGTCGGCGTAACCCGATCAGGAACACGAATTGTCAACGAATCACGGCTGCTGCTTACTACATAAACCGCACGATCAACCCGTAACGAATCCGATAACCATGTTTGAATCCACGCACGTTCTACAATAGTTGTCCCGAATATATCACGATCTCGCGATGAAATTAACAACTGTAAACAATCAGGGTCAATATTCGATGAAGTTGTTTCGTCTGAATTTAGTGAATCGGAAATACGAAATGTTGATTCAAAAACCATTGTTTTTTGTAAACGTGTGGAGATTTTCGCTGATTGAATTTGCGATTCTGCGGTAACCGGCGATTTTGTGTCGGATTTATTGCCGATGCTATTGTCGGCGGGTTTATTTTGGAGGTCGTTATTTTTTGTAACAATAATTGGTGATATGGTTCCGATATTTTTCCACTGTGATTTTGATTCTTCACGCAATTCAGCGTTGATTCCAGCGGGAGCGATTAGGTTTACTTTGTGTGAATTTATTGTAACGTTTAATGGTTTGACAAAAGGAATCAATACCGATTCAGACAAATCTTCCGAAACATTGATAGGTTGAATACTGTATTTGATACCGATTTCAAATTTACCGATCATAGCTTCAGGCAACATGATAAATTTTTTTACATAATCGCTTTTATTTTTTTCGTTATTATTTTCTGTTATTACCGCGTCCCGCAAGCGTAGAAAAGTGTTGCCGATGAAGGCTTGAATTCCGCCGTATTCACCTGTACCGTATGTATCCAATATTCGCGGAATGGCTAAAGTAATTCTATCAACAGGTTCATAAGCAACATCATAAGAAATTATTTCCTGAATTTGTTCTTTTTGATCTAATAATTTAATGTCGGTTTTAATATTTGTTTCGATTTTTTGTTTGTGAAATTCAGTTTCTGTAACGAAAATTGGATTAGGCAAATCAGATTGGTAAATCAACGGTTCGCGTTGTCTCTGAGGCAATTCAATATTTATCCGTGAAGTTCGTCTGTTGACGCGGGTTAAACCAGCGGTGTGCGGCATGTTCGACTCCGCAACATCTATCACCGGCGTAAGATCAATATTGTCGCCAGGAACAATAACAACAATTGACGGCTCAACCCAATTCGCTTGCGGTTGCGGAAAACGCAATGTTAATAGTTTACGGTCAGGTTGCAGATTATTAACCGGCGGCAATGTTGCGGGATCAAATTTTCGGTGCAATTTGAGATCGATTTCAAAATCTTCTTCGATAACATTTGACAACGGAATATTCAAAATACCATCTGTAGTTTGTTCGACGCCGCCGACATTTATTATGTTTGTTGGAGTTATTTCGCCGCTCCATTGCCAGTCAAAAAGTTGTACGCTTAAAGAATGAATCTGAGACCATGGCACCGTACAAGCAAGCCGCATTGTCATTGACAACATTCCCTTTTCAATTCTAACTTGATATTCCGGTTTAATATTTGTGCGAACTTGCGGTGTGATAATTTGTCCGCGTAGTAAAAAAGGTTGGAGAGAGAATCTGAATTGAGCGGCGATTCCGGCAGCGGGAGTTATATCAATACGATTTATTCCGCGAATTGACCGCCAATTCGGACGCATTCCGTCGGGAATCGTAATTGACAACACGCCGTATTGACGCTGCGCACCCAACACATCAAAACCTTCTATCTCGTTCCAATCACTAGTAACCGCCGACGAAGTTGCCGCTTGTAAACGCCGCGTCGCAACCAAACGAACATTGAGAGGTCCCAATGTTTTTTGTTTCGTTTGAATTTCAATAATTGAGGTTTGGTCGGTTTTAGTTTGATCGTTGTTATCGTTATTGGATTTATTTTTTGGTCGGTTTATTGTATTTCGTTCTTCGGCGGAAAGTAGTCTGATTGAATATCCGCCGCCTGTTGCGAATTTTTCGGAATTTTCAATATCGAGAACTGCATCTTTGGGCAAGCGAATCATAAATTTGTCAAAAGTATTTTGCAAACTTCTTACTGGTAATGTTGCGTCGTAAGCGATAAATCGCGGATCAATTTGGACGAGAATATTAGCGTCTTTGATTTCGAGAATAGGTCGCGGTTCAATTGATTCAGTATTTTTTTTTCGCCAAGTAATATCAAAATTTGGTTTCAAGCCGAGTATTGTAAATTGGGTAGATTTGCCGTTGTCAACTTGTGAAGGATTGATCAAAGTAGCTTGTGCAACTGCGGTGATATTTGGAGACGGAATTGTGAGGATAAATTGTGAACTGACAGCGTGTGTAAATGAGATTGCAAGTTTATGACTGCCATCCGCAAGTTTATTGACTGGAAACCAAAGAGTAAGTGAAATCTCGTGATGTTCGTCGGTAACATTTACGGATGAAGTAGCAGCATAATTCTGTACGGTTGCGGTAATTGGTGTTGTGTCGGGCGTCGGGTTAGTTATTGCTTCGGTGATTATTTTTGCGGAGATATTTGGGTAATTGTCAATTGTTTCTTTTTGTTTGTTTTCGGTTATGTTTTGTTTGGGAGTCAAAGTTGTTGGCGGACTAATAATAGCAATATATTGTCCGTCCAGCGGATCAACGGTGATAGTTATATTGGATTTACTGGAATAACTGTACGATAATTCCGGTTTCTGTTGGTTGTTGTTTATAGATACAGGAATTATGCCTTCTTTTAAACCGAGCGGTATTTTTATAGTTTTATCGTTGTTTGTTGAAATGTTAAATTGAATAGTTGTTTCTATTCTTGAGTCGACGAGTTTACCTTTTGCGAGAATAGTATTGATAGTGAAATTTGGCGTTGTAACATTTGCGCCGCGCATGAGAAATTTTGCAAAATCTTCAAGTACATCAACAGACCAACCTCCGGGTAAAACAACAAAATGTCCGCTGTTCGGATTAAATAGTACAATAGCGTCGTGTTTTTCGCGTTCGGTTGCGATTCGTTTTATTGGTTCTTTGGCGGAGTTAGGATTGGTTTCAGGTGCGGGGTTGTTATTGTGAGGTTGTTGTAATATTGACGTGGGTGGATGATTCGGATTCGGATTCGGATTCGGTAAGGTTGGAGAAGGTGATGACAACGCGGGTGAAGTTGCGGGCGTTGATGTTGACGGCGAATAATTCGGAAAAACTGTACCCGACGTTTGCGCAATCAAAAATTGATCACAACGACTCAAAAAAAGAATCAATACAAAAAAAACAAAAAAAATCTTATTGGTCAATAAATATTTCATAGAATGGAATTGTGAGTAACTTCTATACTATTCGTACTATCAATTGCGTGACTCAAGAGTGTAAAAGCCTGCTTACCTATTTGAAAGCAGGCGGCGGTAAAGGAAATTTCAAGTGTGAGCAGTTTAAGAGGTTTTTAGAGGTTCCATAAATTTTACGTATCATTTCACACAATTCTTACATTTGCGTGAAATGATACAATACAATACAATACAATACAATACAATACAATTTGTACTATTAGCAAATATGCTTTTTGTTTTGTGTTATTCTTTGACACGTTCAATGTATTCACCAGTACGGGTATCAACTTTGATCAATTCGCCGGCTTCTACGAAATTTGGTACTAATATTTCTGCACCTGTGTCAACTTTAGCGGGTTTTGTAACATTTGTTGCGGTGTTTCCGCGTACTCCCGGTTCAGTGTATTCCACTTTCAAAATGACATGATTTGGAGGTGTTACTCCAAGCGGATTGTTATCGTGCAAAAGCATTTTGCAAAGCATACCTTCTTTGAGATATTTCCATGCTTCGTCAACTACATCTTTATGAACTTCGTATTGTTCGTAAGAAATATTGTCCATGAATACGAATTTATATTTTTCTTTGTACAAGTATTGTGCGTCAATTTCTTCAATATCTGCG
>JAITDV010000602.1 GCA_031282385.1 Planctomycetaceae bacterium
AAATAATTTAGTTTCCCGTTGTTCCGATTTGTTTTCGTAAGAATCTAACGGCACAGCGGGTGGGCGACGTTTTCCTGCTCCTCGATTTTGGCTTGGCGTCATTAATGTTACTCCTTAATCATATTCGGACAAATCAACTAATGGAATTCCACCATAACGTCCATTCAAATAATCGTTTTCATAAGACGCTTCCGGCGGAACTTTGAATTCGGCAAAATTAACCAACTCACTCGATAAGTCAATATTCTTATTGACAAACCAAACCTGATCACGCCGCAACAACTTTTTTCGCAACGGATATGTACTATGCGCCGTGAAAATTAACTGAGACTGACTTGATTTATGCGAATGGAAAAAATCTAACAGTATCTCAATGAGTAATGGATGTAATTGTATATCAATCTCGTCAATAATCACAATACTATTACTTTCAACTGCACGTAACATTTGGTATGCTAAACCAAGCATTTTTTTTGTTCCTGATGACAATTCCTCTATATTGAGATTTCTCTTGTCGTCATCACCTTTAGGAATTTCATAAACGGCAGAATAAGAATAGGAGGACACTGATACTTCTACTTCGTCTCGAATACCCAAAGTATTTTGTACGCCGGAGTTTTTTGAAGAGTTTTTTGAAGAGTTTTTCGAAGAATTTTTCGACGAGACCGTTTTTATTGTTTCAATATGTTCAAAATCAAGTATTCCTGCATCAGCTAACTTCACAAGCGGTAAAAGTTTTGCGCAAATATCAGGATTCCTTAAATAAGAATAACCGAATATTTCACTGTCCGACAAAAAATTTGCAACACTAATTTTTTCAAATTGCTCTAATATGGTTCGTGAAATAGCACCGTTGAGATGAACGCAAACCGACAGAAAAAGTGCATCTTCTCTGGTTTGCGTTTCTTTATCTTTTCCTTCTGTAAAAGAATCACCTAAACTGATTTCTTGTTTCTCCCGAAAAAATAATTCTTCTTCATTTTTGTACAACCACTCTTCCAACACGCACGAATGTAAAATTTCAAATCCATAACGAAACACATTCTCATCAATAAGAAATTGTATTTCGTAGAGAGATGGTTTTTCACTTGGATTTTGTGAAAATAAAAAAGGGTTATAAACAGTTTTTTGAGCATATTTAATTTGTTGAAAGTTATTTTGAACAAATTCCTGCATTTGCTTAATGCCAAGTAACAAATTTGATTTTCCGCTTGCGTTGGCTCCGTAAATAACCGCAGATTTTAACAAAGCAGGATATTGTTTATTGCTGGTAGCAATGAGACAACGTTGTAAGTTGCCTTCATCTTTAATACAACGAACAGGCAACATACTAAATAAATTAGGCTCGTTAAAAGAGCGAAAATTACCAAGCGTAAAACTGATTAACATATTTAGATTTTTTGTAACTATTCAGTCGTATGTTTTTTTATCGAACATATTCAATGGCAGCAATTCATTAATTTGTCATTCGTCTTTATCGTTTTGTATTTTGATTTCGTCCCGACAAGGGCAATACGTAACAACCCGCCGCAACGCGACGGTAAAGAAAATATCAGGTGTGAACAGTTTATTAAATTTTCCCGTCCTGTTAAGGACAGAAAAATGAATGTTCATAACCGTTACTGAATAGTTACATTCTATTTTACTTTCAAATTATTGCGAGTGGTTTTACGACTTCTGCCGGTTTATCTTTCATCAAACTCAATCCCGATTCTACCCCTTCAAGACCTTTGAATTTGTGAGAGATCAATTTGCTTGGATCAACTCTTCCGGTTTGTACGATGGCGATCATTCGTTCCATTCTTGCGCGACCTCCCGGACACAATCCGCCGTATATAGTCTTGTGCGCCATTCCGCAACCCCACGTCAGTCGCGGAATATCAAGTGTTTTACCTTCGCCAAAATAATTTATGTTACCGATTGTTCCGCCGGGTTTCAGCATGTCAATCGCTTGCCCCAACACACTCTCATTGCCTCCGGCAACAATCACATGATCAACTTGACCATGATTGAAATCAATTATCTGTTGAACAATATCTCCGTTTTTGTAATTCACAATATCAGTAGCACCATAAAATTTCGCCAATTCAATACATTTCGGACGACTGCCAACTGCAAATATCCGTCCGGCGCCCTTGAGAACTGCACCCGCAACTCCCATCAACCCAACAGGTCCAATTCCAATCACTACAACTGTTGACCCAATTTGAATGTTTGCAAGCTCCGCACCATGAAAACCAGTCGTCATCATGTCAGACATCATTGACGCCGCCTCAAGACTAATACCATCAGGCAATTTCGCAAGATTCATATCAGCATCGTTGACATGAAAATATTCCGCAAATACGCCGTCTTTGTCATTGGAAAATTTCCAACCCGATAACAAACTTTCCGAATGTTGATGTGGGACGCCATGTTGAATTTGCAATGTACGCCAATTCGGCGTTATCGCCGGAACAACAACTCGATCACCTTCCTTAATATACGAAACCTCTTTACCAACCTCTACCACTTGACCTACTGCCTCGTGACCAAGTATCAGGTTATGCCGCTCGCCAATTGCCCCGCTATAAACCGTATGAATATCAGAAGTACACGGCGCCAACGCAAGCGGCGCAACTATCGCATCAAATTGACCCGCAACCGGCTTAGGTTTTTCGATCCAACCCGTTGCTCCTATTTTAAGCATCGCAAATCCCTTCATAACAATCCTCACTTTCTTTGTAAAATTTTTGTTAATTTTGAAACTGTTAAGACAAAATAAAACACCGCCCCAATCAACAACAAAGCGACATTTCTCGCCTTAAAACAAACTGTAATTTCAGTAACCCAAATCACGACTCACAAAAAACGAATTCGGAAAACCGAATCTTAAAGTGTGAAGCGTACAACAATCATTCTAGTAACACAACAAAACAATTACAACCCTCACCGCAAAATCATCGAATTGTATCTATTGTGTAACTATTCAGTCGTATGATACTTGCAATCAACAAATAAAACAAACAACACAATATATACTGTTCGTACTATAAATTTCATGACTCAAGAACGTAAAAGCCTGCTTTCCGATAGGTAAGCAGGCGGCGGTAAAGGAAATTTAAAGTATGAACAGTTTAAAAATAAACAACCATCATTTATCCAATTCCCCGCCAAGACTAATAATTGGTCTTGTGTTTTATTTTCGATTGATATATAATGCCGCCCTCCGCAGATTGATTTAGATTTACATATACAGTTTGCACTATAAATTGTGCAACTCAAGGGCGTAAAAGCTTGCTTTCCGTTAGATAAGCAGGTAAACGAAATTTAAAAGGTGAATTGTTTATTGTTGTCTAAATTTTTTGCAGCGTGAAATTAGTGTTTACAACGTGATGGATTTACTTGTATTTTCGCAAGTTAATTTGGTTGCGTTTAAATGAGTTGTTTATTGAGTTGTTGGTTTTTTATTTTGTCAAAAGAATTAATCAACTGTTTCAATAATTTTTGTAACGTTTATCAAATCCACTAACAAATTTGAATTGGAGGAGAAAAAATGAAAAAGACAAATTTATTGTCAGGTTTACTTGTTACTGAAATTAACATCAAAATCAACGCCGATGTTAAGACAAATGTTAAAATAGGCGGGGGGGGGGGGGATACGTAAAGAAGAAAAACGCCCAAATTTTCTTTATCGTTACGATAATTCTCTGTGGATTTCTCCCAAACCTATTTTTAGCTTATTTGGTTTTACTCTTGTTGAGCTTCTGGTGGTAATTGCGATTATCGGTTTGTTAATTGCTCTATTGTTACCGGCAGTTCAAGCAGCAAGAGAATCCGCAAGGAGAATGCAATGTACCAATAACCTCAAACAAATAGGGCTAGGCGTTCATAATTTTGCCAGCGTTTACAACGAAGGATTACCGCCGCTTGATCTAAAAATGAAACGTCCAACAATTATGGTGATGTTGCTTCCATATCTTGAACAACACGGGCTGTGGGATTTTTTCACTTCTTGGGATCACCAAAGTATCACTGGTCCGTTGCTCAAAGGTCTGAACTCAAACTTTGACCAATCCGGTTCCGCCAACAACGCCTTTTGGCTTCATCCGGTAATGACAACAGAAACTCGGCGGATGTTGTGTTCTGTTCCGTTTTGGAAATGCCCGACTCGACGGTCAGGTGTTGCCGGTCATAACATTAACGGAACTGCAACTTATTACGCCAAAGATGCGAAATCAACAACATTTGTTGGTCAAACCTATAAAAATGTTGGCAGCTCTGGCGGACCGTTGGGCGACTACGCTCCGGTAATTTATACAATACATGAAAGCCCACATTGCTACAATTTTGAAAGGGTGGCAGACTCCTCTGTTTATATTGTTCCGATAGATAAGAATTTGAGTCCTTTCAGACGAGCTGTTATTACCAATGACGACGCTAACACGTGGCAATGCCGAGATACGTTGAGTTGGTGGCAGAGCGGAACGTCGAATCAATTCCTTTTTGGCGAAAAGAGTATTCCTATCGGCGGGTTGGCAACAACGGAATTAGCATGGCGACATGATCAGAATATCATCTGCACATACGAGGAAGAGGGTAGAAATTGGACAATCGGACGCGGATTAGGCGAAAGTTACATGATCCGCTCGCCACAAGAATCAATTGCCGACCATCACCAATATTTCGGTTC
>JAITDV010000616.1 GCA_031282385.1 Planctomycetaceae bacterium
TTTAGGTTAGAGAAAAGGTCTAATATTTACAAGGTTTTAAGGAAAATCTCGGATAAAACAATAACTATATTGCAAATTATAACTCTAAATTGCAACCAGATAAGCCCAGAATTTATAGCGCCAAATGACTTTTTCAGGGACAACTAGTTACTAATTTTTTATAATAGTACAAAATAAACCAATATAAACCTGATAATTTTGTATTCAATTGCTAAATTTATTTTCGGCAATTTCGTTACAATTGTTATAATCTAAAAAATCGATAAAGTTTTTCTAACCGTTTCAATCAAAATAGCCGATTTTCTGAACGCCTTGTAACTGTTCAGTCGTTTGTTTTTTATCGGTAACTATTCAGTAGCAGTTATGAACATTCATTTTTCTGTCCCGTTATGGACGAAATGTTGGTGAAATCAGGTAGCAACGATTAAACTTACCAATATTGCATCCCTACTGGACGCGTATAAATTGGCTCATCGCTTTCTACCAACATGCCGTCCCCAACGGGACGGGAAAATTCAATAGCACAAAATAATATCACAACTGAATAGTTACTTAATTTGTTACAAAAAATCTTAATAGAAAATTTAACACAATGAAAGCAAGAAATTATATTTTTTTATTGTTGTCAGTTTTATTGCTGACGTTTGTACTTTTTACGGATTGCTTATCTTTAACGGCGGTAGGTTTTGAGAATCCGCTCAAAAAATTCATCAACAATAACAACGATGTTGAAGCTGATCCGAACAAAATTTATGCTTTAACAGAAAAAAATGGACCTTGGTTGATTTTACTTTGCTCTTTTAAAGATAAACCCACTGACAAAATTCAAGACGCAGAAAATAAAGCCAATATTCTTGTTTACGAACTTCGTAAAAAATTTAAGCTCAAAGCCTATGTTTTTGCAGGTGAATTTAATCTTGATCTTAAACGAGATATGAAATCAGACGTCAACTTGCGCAGAACCGACAGGTCTATTGCCCGCAACAAAAAATACGACAAAGGCGGCGTTTTTATTGAATATGTAGTATTGGTCGGTGATTATCAATCTCCAGATGAGTTGCAAAAAGATCTTGAAAAGATACGTGATATTTCGCCGGAATGCATGTTTCAAATGTTCCCTAAAGACGCCCAAGCACCGAATCGCCGTCCATTTCCAATGCCGCTTGCAGTTCCGAATCCGATTCTGCCGACAAGTTATATCACACAGACGAATGATAATTTTAAGTTTATTGAAAAACTCAACGAAGGGCGTGAATTCTCATTGCTTTCTTGCCCGCGAAAATACACCGTGCAAATCGCTACATTTACAGGACGAACCGTTTTCCGCGGCGACACCAATATTAACTTCTACCAAAATCGCAACTTGACCGCCAATCAAAAACGAACACAACTTGAACTCGCCGAAGCTTCCGCAGAAAAACTTTGCAGAATTTTACGCAAAAAAGGATTTGAAGCCTATCAATACCATGACCAATTTTCAAGTATAGTTACTGTCGGCGGATTTGACTATTTCAACGTACCCGTAACAAATAATCCTACAGGCGGCGAAGTTTTGCGGCATGAAATTGTACAACTTATGAATTGCTTCAGAGGAAAACCAATAAAAACCGGACAAAAAAATATGCCGTACACTTACATACCTGTACAATTTGAAGGAATCGAATGCGACTTGGCGCCAAAAGTAATTGAAGTGCCAAAAGGAACAAGTAAACGGTAATCTGAAAAAAACACCTCTAAAATTATTCTAACTAGTTCAGTTGCGGTTATGAATATTCATTTTTCCATCACTTTATGGAATGTTTATAACCGATACTGAATAGTTACCTTGCAACTCGAACAACATTTATCCCGTAGGAGTTTTCCATGAATAATTCCCAGTTTCAACTGGGGATTATGTACAGAAAACCCTTACAAGGTAAATGCGAAATTTTAAACTTTGAACAGTTTAAAACGCCAAATTCACTGAAATATTACAAAAATCTCTATTGGAGAAATTCTGAATTTTTTATATACTTCCGCATCAGTGAAATTTTTGCACCTGTATTGTGTCTGAATCTTTTTTGCCGTTTCACACCGGCAAGTAATGTTTAACCGAATCAAAAAATAGATTCAACCTCCAAAAATGAATAACCCAAAATCCAATTCCATCAATCAGCCGTTACTGAAATTCACAATTTTTGTAACAATAATTTTTTTGTTGTTTGCCTGTATTTTTACAGCATCAAATCCACTCCGCGCCGACTCCGTAACCGATATTCTTAACTCCGCAAAACAACTATACGACCAACAAAAATACGAACAAGCCCGTGTTGCATTTGATGATTTCTTGCGAATTTATCCTTCACACGTTTTGACCAACGAAGCAAAATTTTACCTCGCCGATTCCTATCTTTACCTCAAAAAATACGACAACGCAATCAGTATCTATACACAACTCTCGTCCCTTCCGCAGACCGATCCGCTTACCCGTTCCGTTCTTTTTCGGCTTGGCGAAACATATTACACAAAAGGTGATTACGTTACCGCAAAAACTCTCCTTACAAATTTTGTCAAGACCTTGCCGCAAGATTCATACTTACAATACGTCCTCTATTATTTGGGCGATATTGAAATGGCTAACAATAATGCCGAAGTTGCCGAACATTACTTCAATGAAAATATCAGACTTTTTCCAAACGGCGGACGACAACTTGAAAACAAAATCGGTCTCGCCAGCGCAAAAAATCAACTCGGTAAAATCGCAGAAGCCGACGCGATCTTTGCCGAATTACTAAAAAACACCGACTCCAATATCCTCGAACCAACCACATACCAATACGGCGTAGCATTACACGAACGCGGCGATAACCAAACCGCTATCAATACCCTAAATAACTTTCTCACTCGTTGGCAAAACAGTACCTTGACAACAGATGTTCTCCGCGTTCTTACTCGTTGTTATGTTGCCGTAAAAGATAACGATAAAGCATTGCAAGCCATCTCAAAAATAATAAATCCATCAATTGACGATAATCTTATGAAAATACGGTTGCTCATTCGGCTTAAACGATCCGACGAAGCGGAAAACCTGCTCGATCAAACCGAAAAACGTTCCGACGCATCTCCACACACTGATGAAATTGTTTTCCTCAAATCCGTCTTGCAATATTTTAAGAAAAACTGGCAAAACACTATCAGCTTGCTCGAACAAGTCTTGTTGCCAAGATATTCAAATCAAAATAACGCAACAATAAATAATGTTACATTCGGATACTCAACCACAACCCCACGCACCAACAAACATAATTTAAGCGACGAAGTTTTCTTGCACGCCTGCGCTTACCTTGCTCTTGCACACGCACGTTCGGGCAACAAAAATAAAGCCGACGCTATCGTCAGCGAAATGAACGGCAATGTTACAAATACAAATCAAGCAGAATTAAGCAAAATAGTTAACGATACCTACGAAAGACTAAAAAGAATTTACACAACAAATACCGAACCATCCGCCAGCAACGATTCATTGGCAACTCTAAACCCAAGCTCAAGTCAATGGAACCCATCAACAACGCCAAGATCAAGAAACGGAAGTAAACTATCATCATTTACAAATACAAATACAAATACAAATACAAATTGGTCGAATAAAAACAACGAAAACAAATCGCCAAATTTCAATAATAACTTGCCCAATACCGCCATCAATCAATTCATAACAAAATTACCTACCACAACCGGTACAGATATTGAACGGTTTTGGATTGCGTACCGTAAATTTGAAAACCATGAATGGATCGCCACAGCCGCACAACTTGATCAGATTTTGCAAACGAATTATTTTGAACAGGCGAAATATGTTACTATCAGTTACGTTGTAAATAATTCTCCAGATAAACTCGACGCGGTAACATTTGCGAAGGCTTGTTCAATGCTTGTACTTGCGCGCGCTAACTTAGGTGAAACCGACAAAGCCGCCGCAATTATGACTGCATTCGCAAACAAACTCGACTTGTCAAATAACACACAACAAAATGTCTTGCGTGAAACCGAATCACAACTCACAAATATTATTCGTAACAATAATACAAACGCCGGAACTAACACACAAAAAAATAACTCAAAAACACTTTCCGAAACAGAACAACGCCGCATAATCAAAGAATGTAATTCGTTATTTAATTCACGGCGTTATGAGCAAGTAGATTTGAAGTTGCGGGATTTACTGCAATCAAATCTGTCGGCGGATATTTTACCGGAGGTATTGCTGTTACGGGCAAAGGCGTTGCTTGCAATCGGTAATGAACGCGAAGGAATTAACTTATTAGAACGAATAAAAAACGAATTCATTACTTCAACACAATATAAAGACACACTTTGGAATCTCGGTTTTTATTATGAAATGTCAGGCGATTCAGTTAAATCAGTGGAATACTTTCAACTTTTAATAGACGATTTCCCGAATTATAAAGACATTGACGGCGCGTTGTATTATGTTGCTTTGGATGATATTGAGAGCGGTAATGGTCGCAAAGGTATGTCGTATTTGTTGCGGATTTACAGAAATTATAAAGCCGGTCAATATTGGTCTCACGCAGCTTGGACTCTCGCTTACGAAGAATACAAAAAGAAAAATTACACACAAGCTGAAATATATTTACAAAAAACATTGCAACATCCGCCCGATTATGCAATACTTGATCGCGCACTTTATCTGAAAGGTGAAATCGCACTCCAGAAAAAAGAATACGGAATCGCATCACAAGCATTTCAGGAAATAATCAACCTTTGCCCCGAAAGCCGACTAATACGCGACGCCAACCGTGGCTTGCAAACCGCAAGCCGTGCAGCAGGTAATATCAGATAAAAAATAATAACTTAAAGTGTGAACAGTTTAAAAACACACAAAATATACGAAAAATATTGGAGTAACTTATGTCTGGTGAAGTCTTATCACAAGATGAAATTGAAAAACTTATGAACATTATGACGATGTCGGATAAGCGGGATAAACCTGCACCGACAAACGGCATAGATAATCTCAGCAGCGGCTTGCCTGGTCGTGTTAGTCCAAGCGGCGGAATGCACAATCAGATAATTTCGTCGGGCGGCGTTTGGACTCATCAGGAAAAAATAACACAGTACGACTGGAAACGCCCCGAACGTGTCGGTAAAGATCAAATGAAAACCCTTCAAACATTGCACGAAGGGTTTGGACGTAAATTTGCGGCGGATCTGTCGGCAATGTTACGGACGATTGTTGAGGTTAAATTGACAAGTGTAAGTCAATTAACGTACAGTGAATTTATTTTTAGTCTCGATAATCCGACATGTTTCAATCTACTTCGTGCTGATCCGCTTGAAGGAAATATTATTCTTGATATTAACCCATCAATATTATATCCGATGATAGATCGTCTATTGGGCGGCGGTCGCGAAGGAACGATGATGGCTCGACGTCCGTTGACAGAGATAGAGTTGCGTCTTGTTTCGCGGATAACGAATCTTTTTTTGAAAGAATTAAAACACGCGTGGGAAAATGTAATGGAACTGGATTTTAGTGTTGTTCAAGTTGAGAGCAATCCACAACTAATACAAATTGTTCCGCCCAATGAAGTAGTTGTGTTGTTATGTTTTGAAGTAGCTTTAATAGAGGTTCGCGGCATTATTAATCTGTGTATTCCATACAATTCTTTTGAACGAATTGCCGGTAAACTCACGACTAACGCATGGAACGCTTACGGTGCAAAAAAACAGGCAACCCCGCAATCAATCAAAAAAATCAGCAAATCAATCCGCAATATGCACGTCCACCTAAAAGTAAAATTGGCGGACGCAAAAATACAAATGCACCAACTCTTAAACCTACGCGTCGGAGATATTATTTGTACACAAAAAAATATCGAGACGCCTTTGCTGGTCAGTGTTGAAGGCATACCGAAATATTGGGGCAAAGCCGGAACGTATAAAGGTTACACTGCCATACAAATTGAAAACACAATTGACGACCCAACAGAAATAATCGCCCAAGAATAAATTAACAGCCGAAATCTGAACTTTAATTCTCGTAAATATCCAGTTGTCTATTATTTTGTGCTATTGAATTTCTCCGTTCCTTGTGTTTTTGTCTGATTCAATTCTATTCCCTAAGCACTTTTCCTTTTTTCTAAACAATTGAATCCTGCGACTGAATAGTAACTATTGAGGTATGATAAATTTGATTTTGCAGAATATTTTGAATAATTTTTTAGTTACTCGGATGTTTTCTTTAGTTTAGTATTATATTTTCCGATAATTCAGTCTATGCGGAAGTTGACGTTTGTAGTTTTTGTGTTGGATATTTGACGATTAATGAATTGCAACTTTGTGTTTAGAGAGATTTTTTTGAGCAAGAATAAACAAAGATTTCAGGTGAATAAAATGTTACAAAAAGTGTTGTTTGTATTGTTGTTAAGTTTGATGTTGTTTAGTTTTAGTGGTTGTTTGATACCGCCGTTTTCCGGCGATCCCGAAACCCGCATAAAAGAGCTTGTAAACGCATCTGAAGGTTTACGGTTGATTCCTGATGAATTGCAACGTTTCTGGTTTCTTGATCAACCTAATCACATGACCATTTACCGCGTTCACGGCGGCATAATATGATCCGAACAACTGTAAACTAATAATCACAACTCAAAATTTATTTCTTGTAACACCGGAAAAAAGATTTTTTTAACATGTTGCAAAATCAGAATTGATTTTTGTACATTTTTTTTATCCGGTCAACAATTGCACTGTGCATTTGACTTACGCGGCTTTCAGACAATTCCAAAGCCGCTCCGATTTCACGCATTGTGAATTCTTCATAGTAGTACAAAATCACGATCATTCTTTCTGTTTTTGATAAACCTTTTGTGAAGTTGCGTATAACATCAATTTTTGCAAGCCGTTCTGTTGGGTCTTCACTTCTTTTGTCCGGCACGACATCAATTTCACGTATTTCTTTTGAACCTTCATCGCCATTCCAAGATTTGTCCAGACTTGCAATATTAACACTGTGAGTTTCGGCATAAAGTTGATGCAACTCCTCAACTGAAATATTGAGATAATCCGCAACTTCCTGATCCGTTGGTTTCCGTCCGTGTTCGATTTGTAGATTTTTATAAGCGTCATTTAGTTTTGTTGCCTTCGATCTGACAACACGCGGAACCCAATCCATTTTGCGCAACTCGTCAACAATCGACCCTTGAATTCGCGGCAGGCAAAACGCCTCAAAACGTATTCCGCGAGAAGGATCAAAAACAGAAATCGCATCCATCAAACCAAAATTGCCCGCCGAGACCAAATCATCAAGCTCTATCCCTTCCGGCAAACGCGCCCAAATTCGCTCCGCACGACTGCGAACTATTGGCATATAACGTTCAATTAAACGATTACGCAATTGGTCTGTAGGATTCTGCTTGTAAAGAAGCCACAACTGATCAGCTTCATCAACCACTTCCGAAGGATCCTCAATCGGTTGCGTGATTGTAAAATGAACACCATGCGACGACTCACGCACTTGTTCGCCACGTGTCATACTTTGGAGATTAGACATATTTATAATAAACTTAAATGTTCGTATTTATGTTCTACTTGCAATAATAAGCGTCCTTGCCTAAAAAGCAAATACAATTACTGTTCGTACTATAATGTTCGTACTATAAATTGTGCGACTCAAGAGCATATACTGTTTGTACTATAAATTGCGTGGCTCAAGAGTGTAAAAGCCTGCATGATTTCCGATAGGCAAGCAGGCGGCGGCAAAGGAAATTTAAAGTGTGAACAGTTTAAAATGTTTAGTATTGAGGTTTCTTTTGATAATTCATTGCCGCTCAATTAAACCAAATAACAGCAATACGCGAACAATAACAATTTTTTCGATTTAATGGAAGCTCAAAAAATAAAAATTTTTTACCCGCTACAGATTTTATTCTAAAAAATATAGAATATACTCTTCTCCCAATCAATTTTATCTACCTATTTTAAATGCACGATTTGCATTATGAAATTTGTTTTTTGTATTGGAGCAATAGTTTTTGATAAATCGTTATACTGATTGTGCTGCAATTGCATAACTCAAGCAAGCCAAAGCCGACATTCCAATAGTTAAACCGGCTTTTACGCTCTTGAGTCTAGCAATTTATATGTAGATAACTTCTAAAAACCTATTTTTGACGGAATTATCGAAATTTTCATGCTAGACAAATTTAGATAATAGACCTTTTCTCTAACCTAAAAATACATCAACACAACAAAAAACCTACAACGAAAAACCGCCTTTAACTCCTCCGAGACCGCCCCTAACCCCTCCGAATGAGGGGAATAAGAAGACGCCTCCGAGTGAGGCGAATTATTCCCTTCCTTTGGAGGGGTTAGGGGTGGTTAAAAACATGACCGTTTTAATCGGTAACTGCGCTACGATGCGCTTCCGTCTGATATAAATTTTTGATAATTCTGTCAAAAAAAATAATCCACAGGTTATCACGGATTATTTGATGCTATAAAATAATCCGTTCCGAAGGAGAGGAATCATTAAAGGCAACTTCTAAAAACCTATTTTTTGATGAAGTTATCGAAATTTTCATGATAGACAAATTTAGACAATAAATTTATTTTATCCACGAATTGACACGAAATTGCACAAATTATTTAATTCGTGATCTTTCGTGAAAATTCGTAGACAAAATGAGTTTTTAGAAGTTACCTATATTACGAGTAGTATAAACATTTCATAATTTAATTTTCGGAAAGCTATTGTTAGACGCCGAACTTTAATTTGTTAATCATTTAAAACAATCATAAACTAAATAAATGACAGATAAATTTACTAATATACTTGCAATCGAAACAACAGACAAAAGCGGTAGTGTTGCGTTGTTTAAGGGTGGAGATGTATTGTTTGAGCGGACTTTGCCGACGGTTCAACGCAGTGCGCAAACACTTGCACCGGCAATAGATGAACTTTTACAAGAATCGCAATTACAACCGATGGAAATTGGCAAGGTTGCGGTTATAACGGGACCGGGTTCGTTTACGGGATTACGTGTGGGGATTGTTACGGCGAAAATGTTTGCGTATGCGGTTGGGGCGGAGATTATCGGTTTGAGTACATTTGAAGTAATTGCGTTTGGAGGCTTGTTGTCGGGAATAACGGGAGAGATTTCGATTGGAGTTGATGCACAACGCGGAGATGTTGTTGTACAAGATTGGCGTATAGAGTCGGGACAATGTTTTTGTTTGTCCGAAATAATTATGACACCGGTAAATGACTGGTGGCAAAATTCCGCAAAATATGGGAAAAATCTTACTTACGCAGGTCCGGCATTGCGTCATTTTAGTTCAAAACGACCTGCAACATTGAAAGTTGCAGATGAGAGTTTATTTGACCCGCGAGCTATAATCGCAGCAAAATTAGCAAAAAACCGACCCCAAAATTCAAACATCTGGACAATTGCACCAATCTATTCAAGACCAGTTGCAGCCGACGAAAAACTAAGTAAAATGTGATTGAATAGTCGTATTAAACAGACCATCCCTGACCCCTACAGAGGAGGGGAATTATTGAATTCACCTCATTCGGAAGGGTTAGGGTTGGTTAAAAACACGACAGTTTTAAGCGGCTACTGTGTTGAGCTGCGTTCCCGCCTGCCATAAATTTTTCCGTGTAGAGTTGCCGACTGAATAGTTACAAAATATTACTATTATTTATTTGTTATGAGTTGTAGATTTTTTTTATTTTTTTGGGTGTTGTTTTCGTCGGTTTTATTTGCGGATGAACCGATCAATATTCTTACAATTAATATTCGTTTATCTTACGGTAAAGATGGCGAGAATTCGTGGCAAAATCGACAGGAATTTTTGATAGATGTGATTCAAAGTAAAGCTGGCAGCGGTGAAATTTATGATTTTATTGGTTGTCAGGAAGCGGTGGTTGATCCGCGTCAGGAGATTAATCAAGTTGGTTATATTGTTGCGAATATGCCGAGTTACGATTCGATTTGGCTTTCGCGGGAGAAAACGCCTGAACGCGGTGAAACAATGTTGTTACTTTGGCGGAGTGATAGGTGGCGGATTGATAAGACAGACAAGGGTACGTTTTGGTTATCTGATACGCCGGAGGTTGCGGGATCAAAAACTGATCCGAAAGCGGGTTGTACGCGATGTGTAACTTTTGGGTTATTTCACGAGTTGAAAGACGGCAAAGAGTCAGGGCGCAAAATCTATGTTGCCAACACACATTACGACCACATCAGCGAATACTCAAGACAAAAAGCATCAAAACAAATAATAGATTGGATCGCCAATCGAAAAAACCAAAAAATACCGTTTGTAATTATGGGCGATTTGAATTGTGGAGAAAAAAGTCCGGCAGTAAGATACTTGCAAGGTGATTCGATGAAACTTGACAATATAGATTTGAAACCGCCTTTCAGTTTGGTTGATACTTTTCGAGCAGTCAATCCCGACGCGGTTGATGTGGGAACTTTCAACGGATTCAAAAAGAACACGGGCAAAGAAAAAATCGATTATATTTTTGTTACAAAAAATCTGAAAACAATCTCATCAAAAATCATCCGCACAAAACGCAACGGACGTTGGGCAACAGATCATTGTCCGGTTGAAGCAATAGTTAGCTGGAAGCAGTGAGTTATCAAAGAATTATAAGGAATTGAGAACTTTTAAGAACTCATTTTGCCCACTAATTTTCAGGAATTAAATAATTTGTGCAAGTTTGTGGATATAATAAATTTATTGTCTAAACTTGCCAATCCTGAAAATTTTGATAATTCCGTCAAAAAATAGTTTTTTAGAAATTGCCTAAATTCCAATTTCTGGATTTGTATTGCTAATCTCCCCCCATACCAACATTCCGCAGTTACGGTACAATATGCGACCTTCGTGTTGGGAAGAGATAATGGAATAGTTTTTTTGTTTGGGTTGTATTTTAGTTTAACAATGGATAGTTGTTTTTGAGTGAGGCGTTGAGTTTTGACGAAAAAGCGGCTTTGCAAATTAGTTGAAATTAAATTTTGCGAAATAATTCAGGAGAATTACATGGCAGTAAAAATCAGAATGAAAATGATGGGAAGGCGGCATCGTCCGTTTTTCAGGATTTGTGTAACAGATGTGAGAACGCCGCGGGACGGGCGAGTACTTGAAGAGGTTGGTTATTATGACCCGATGGTACCGGAGACTGATGCTCGTGCAGTTCTTAATTGTGAGCGTATAAATCATTGGATTAGTGTTGGAGCGAAGCCGTCAGATCGGGTGGCTGTTTTGATCAAGAAATACGGCACAAACGGAACACATCTTGAAGCGCAAAAAGCGGCAAATGAAAGGTTAAATAAAATTCGCCGCCGTCCTGCCCCTAAAACGGTATTGCCCAAATCTGTAAAGAAATCAAAATCAAATAACGAACAACTGAGTAATGATCCGGTTTGATGTTTTGACATTGTTCCCTTCGATTTTTGATGGTTTTCTTTCGGAGAGCATTCTCAAAGGCGCAATAGAATCAGGAAAATTGTTGGTTCGGCTTCACAACATGCGTGATTGGGCAACAGACAAACATGCCGGAATGGATGATCGACCATTTGGCGGCGGTCCTGGTATGGTTTTGAAGGCGGATCGGGTGGTGCCTTGTGTTGAATCGGTTCGTGCGATGGAAGATCAATTGGGGCGGCTTGTTATGTTTACACCGCAAGGTCGCAAATTTGATCAGAAGTTGGCGGAGCGATTGGCGGTTGAGGAACGTTTGATTTTGCTTTGCGGGCGTTATGAAGGATTTGATGAGCGTGTTGTGGAGTTGCTTCAACCTGACGAGTTATCGATTGGCGATTATGTATTGAATGGCGGTGAAGTTGCGGCAATGGTGCTGATTGAGTCAGTAATGCGGTTGTTGCCGGAAGTTCTTGGAGATAGTGATTCGAATAAGTTTGATTCGTTTTCATCCGGCAATCGGCTGTTGGATTGTGTTCAATATACCAGACCGCGTGAGTATCGCGGGTTGTCGGTGCCAGAGGTGCTTTTGAGTGGTAATCATGCCGAAATTGCACAATGGCGTGCAGAGAACAGTTTACAAAGAACCAAATTGAGAAGACCTGATTTATTGGACAGTTGATTGATTTGGTTGTTGGATTTTCTAAAAGTAAGTTTTATTTGGTTTTGGTTGATTTTAATTGATTGAAATTTAATAGAGTTTGTTTTTAGCAAATTGTATTTTTAGAAGTTTAGTTGTGTGTTTGTTGGTGATGCGGTTACGTGAACAAACTTTCAAGTGTGAGCGTTTTTAAAAAGCTGCCTGACGAAACCGAAAACTTCGGATATGTGTTTTGAGTAAATAAATTTTTGAATCGTATATTGTGGAGGATTAGCGTTATGAGTGATAAAATATTGAAAATCGTCGAGGCAAATTGTGTTAAGCCTGCGTCGGAGATCAACGACTTTGAAATTGGGGACACAGTCAATGTTCATTGCCGTATTCTTGAGGGCGAAAAGGAGCGCATACAGATATTTAACGGCGTAGTGATAGCGCGTAGCGGTAGTGGAACACGTGAAATGTTTACGGTTCGGCGTATAGTTGCGGGTGAAGGAGTTGAGCGTAAATTCGCGTTACATTCGCCGCGAATTGCCAAAATTGAAACAGTGCGTAGTGCTGTCGTGCATCGGGCAAAATTGTATTTTCTTCGTGATCGTGTTGGTAAAGCAGTAAGGCTTAAGGAGAGAGTTGTCAAGCGAAAGGTTGTGGAAACGAAAGTCCAGAAAACCAAAAAACGCGGCTCCAGAGGCAAGAAAAAAACAACTGAACCAGTTGTTTCTTCCGCCGAATAAAACAATTATACACGCAATTTTGAATTGTTTTTTTTGTAATAATTCTTTTTTTGGTTACAGAACAAACGTAAAAAAACGGAATAAATGGAAATTTATAATTTACATTTCCTATATTCCGTTTTTTCATATTTTCCGTACTAAAAAAAGAGTAATTAGTAACTAGTTGTCCCTGAAAAAGTCATTTGGTGCTATAAATTCTGGGCTTATCAGGTTGCAATTTAGAGTTATAATTTGCAATATAGTATTGTTTTATCCGAGATTTTCCTTAAAACCTTGCAAATATTAGACCTTTTCTCTAACCTAAAAATACATCAACGCAACAAAAAACCTAAAACGAAAAACCGCCTTTAACTCCTCCGAGACCACCCCTAACCCCTCCGAAGGAGGGGAATAAGGAGACGCCTCCTTCGGAGGCGAATATTCCCCTCCTTCGGAGGGGTCAGGGGTGGTCTCCTACAGGTTAGCGAAAAGGTCTATTATCAAAATTAATTGACAAGGAGTC
>JAITDV010000610.1 GCA_031282385.1 Planctomycetaceae bacterium
TACATCAACGCAACAAAAAAACTACAACGAAAAACCGCCTTTAACTCCTCCGAGACCACCCCTAACCCCTCCGAAGGAGGGGAATAAGAAGACCCCTCCGAAGGAGGCGAATAAGAAGAAGCATCCGAGTGAGGCGAATAAGGAGACGCCTCCTTCGGAGACGAATATTCCCCTCCTTCGGAGGGGGCAGGGGTGGTCTCCTACAGGTTAGCGAAAAGGTCTATTCTAAACTGTTCACACTTTAAATTTCTGCGACCTTCGCAAGCTTGTCTATCGGAAAGCCTGCTATTGCGCTTATGCGTTGCCGAATTCTAAAGTGCGTTCGGTATCGTTACGTATTTTTTTGTTTTAAATTGAACTGTTAATTTGCTCCCACAGGCGGTGCTCCCAGAATGAATTTTATAGGAAGCCTGTGAGGGACAACAAGCCAACGAAGTTGACCGCTGGGAGTTACCTCGTAACCATACATAATCGCCACAACAGCTTTATCATAGAAATCCTCAGGTGAAATATATTCAGTACCATAAGATGGATCAAGATATTTACCAGCATAGTGTATGACTGCATGATTGGTAAATGCCTTTTGTGAAGGTGCAGACGTTCCGCTGTTTTGACCCGGTAATGTATTTTTATTTAAAAAATCCCCATACTTTTTATCTGCCGGTTCAGGAACCATATCTGGGATTGGGGTTGGAGGAGTCTGAAGTGAAAAATCAAATTTATTATAATCGGATGTAGGTGTAGGAACCTGGTTTTCAAAATCTTTGATAATAAACCCCGAAAAAGGCGGACGCGGGTTCGCAACTACGAAGTCAATATCTGCCGCCCCATTCATCTTACATGCCATATAAAACAAAGCAGCCCAAGCACCGCATCTGCCCGTCCCCAAAGAACTTTTCAATAAATCGTTAACAGTCTCCGCATTTTCCGTGAAAGTAGTCCCCGGTTTGTAATAGTACAATAATCTGGAGAAATCTTTCGTTGTCTCATTCCAAGCCTTGACATCAAGCGTCTTAAAAATATCCCATGTCTTATCAACAGACAAATTGGGTGTAGTTGCGCCTTTATTTGAACATGCCCAATGTACAACCGACCTGTAAGGTGTATAGAATAAGTCTGGACTGGATGTGAGGCAGACGTAAATGGGATTTTTACTCGTTCCGGCTTTTTCCCAACCAAGCTCCTTTTTACCGGGGTTAGGAAATTTAAACTGCCAGTCTAATGCAAATGGATTGAAGAAGTCAGTTTTTACTGCAAATGAATTATCTGCATTGATATTTGAAATTGATATTTTTGAATTGGCAATAGTAACGTTTGTTTCTGGAATGTTAATTTCGTCATTTCCAACAGAACGAACACTAAATGAATTTCCAGCAGTACCGTTTTCAACATCCCATTCGGCTTCCTTTATCCGCAATGTTTTTTTTCCTGTAGCATTGGCACTATATAAATACGGACAAGGTTGCAATGGATTACTTGTCATATCCCGTTTCCAGTGAGGTTCGGGATAATTACCATTTCCGTTATCCTGCACAACATCCCAACCGTTTCCAAAAGTTACTTTGCTCAATTTTAGAACTAACCACGGAGTCGCTAAAGGAAGACCGCCTGGTGATGTACCTGCTCCGTGAGTGTAATCCATAGTAAAGTCGCTGCCTTTTTTGGTACCAACATATTCAATTGTTCCCCACACTTGAGTTGCGGGCGTGTTATCGTCTGTATTTTGATCAGCATCAAAATACATAAAATCAATATAGTGATTTCCGGCTGTTGCCACAGTAATCAACTTGTCAATATCACCTTCGCCGCGCATTCGTTCTTCGCCAGTTCCAAATGTAGGGTTGCCGCCCGCATCAATTGTTACGGCGGTAACATCCAAATCAGTAATCAAAATCGCACTCGTAAGTCCGACTTGTGAATCTGCTAATACTATACAACCGCCGCGAACTCTTATGACCGTATCGGCTTCTGTTGTCGTGAAACTTGCACGGCACACAAAACCTTTCCAATTCCCATTTACAGTCATATCAATCGGTGAACGCATAAAACATGGGTAAAAAGTATTTTCCATACTGGCATTAGGATGAGGTTCTTTTTTACCTTCTTTTGTTTTAACAGTTTTGTCAATTTGCTCTGCATTAACTGCATTTTCTGTTAAAAATTTTTCACAATTTACACAATAAAAAGTGAAAATCACTGCCAACATTACCAGACACTTTCTCAAATGTCCCGAAACATAAAAATCTGCCAACATTTTTAACCTCTCCTTTTAAATTTGAAATTTACCCAAACACTCGTAAACGAAAAAGGTCTATTTTTTATTTTTCCAATACGTAAAGTAATACATTTATGGAAAGACGCAGAGCAGAATCTCTGGCGTAACCGCGGCACTCAAGCGTCCCCGCACTCTCAAGCGCACAACTAATATCATTCGGCGAAAAAATAACCGCCCAACGATCATTCACCTTCATTCCATAAAGCTCCGGTTCAACACTGCGTTTTTGGGACGTTGTCGGCTTACCCGGTACACGCTCCGGTATTCGCAACTCCAACGTCTTGATCACATAACCTCCGTATTTGTCAGATAACAATAAATCATCCGCTTGCACCGGCAACATTACATCACCCGCAAATATCTCTTTCATCTCCGCCAAAAAAGAATCCGTAAACGCTTTCGACGAACAAATTGAATTAACATACAAAAAACCGCCTGACAATAAATATTTTCTTAAGTTGTTCCGTTCTTCTTTTGTAAACTTAAATTTGTTTCTTCCGTGCATGAAATAAATCGGATAGTCAAAAAAATTCTTGCCCGCCACGCTTACTAACTTTGCCCGCGACTCAACAGGAAATCCAATATTCAATTCCGACCAATTAAGTAAGTTCGGAACCGCTCTCGGCGCAATATTTGATCCGCCTCCATGCTCCAAAACTGCCGCAAATATTCGACCTCGCCGCATTTCTTCTACATCGGTTTTACTTGAATCTTTTGCAACTTGATCTTTGGTACGCAACTCTCGATTGGTCGCATACGCAAGTATATTCAGACCTATTCCCACTCCCGCGTCCACTTGACGTTGAACCACAACCGGATACGCACCGTCACGTTGAAATATCTTTGCCAACTCCCAAAGACACGAAACCGACGGTTGTTCGATTTTACCGAATTTATCGCGAACCGGCGGAATATAAACTACACTCGTCCGACAACCAAAATTTATTCCCTCTATCGGACGAATTTGATCCGGTTCAATAACTACATCCGCAGACCAAATCGGATGTGATTGATCAAGAAGTGAGAGTTGATACTCCGGCTCAGGCAACGTCCGACGCATTAACTCGCGAAAACCCGTGTCAAATGATTTGTCATTAGATTGCGCTTCCGCCAATATAAAACCGCCTTGATCAAGATAACTTCGCAACTTGCGTACAAGTAATCGCCGCTCCTTGTCGGACGAAGGCAACGGTGAATTGTTACCGGAAAAATATAGTACCGGCGACTGCAAAAAATCATCAACACTCGCACGATTGACATCAACTATTTGCCACGTCAAATCCAATTTCCAACGTTGTTCTGTATGAAATGTGAGATTATTTACATCGTTTGGATGTAGATTCCATGATTCATCTTCGCCGTATTGCATTTTGGCAAGCAAGACCGGACGGCGACCTTTGGAAAGAAAAAGCAACGCCATTGCAGTTTGCGAATCAATTAAACTGCCTTCACGCCAACTACCGTCAACCTTGTCCCGTAAACTCAACAACTTGTCCGTCCCTTCACGATACCAATCGTGGTTACCAATGAATCGTTGGTTTGTCATTCTGCCGACTCGTTCAAGCGCGTAAAGATAATAATATAGATACGTGCCGTCCATTCCGGGATTTTTTGAAACGGAAAAATGGTCTGCAATCCATTTGAAACCCAACTTCAATTTTTCCGCTGCCATTTTGTTATGTTGTTTGAAACAAAATATCTTTTCTCCTTCAACTGTTGCCGAACCTTTTTCAAGAACGCCGGACGTTATTATCAAACTCGCCAACCCCGCACAAGTCATACTCCCACGATGATCCGTGCTGCCTTTGCCGGAATCGGACGGAATATAACCCCACGAACCTGTTGAAGGAAAACCTACATTTTGAGTATCACTCCAGTAACGATAAGCACGCCGCCAAGTATCGTTGTTGACTTTTACGCCGACACGCTCCGCCTCATAAAGAGCAAGTATAGAAAACTGCGAATTAGACAAATCTGTTCGTTGGCTGCCGGATGTATAATCCCAACCGCCATCATGCGGACTGCCTTTCAAATGAATCTGATTTTTCTCAAGCAACGCTACATTTTTACTAATCAAACCTCTGTCCCGAACCGGATCAACAAGACAAAACGCCATCGTTTGAAGAGCTATTGAATAGTTTCTACCCGCTTTGTCGCCAGCAAA
Source organism: Planctomycetaceae bacterium (assembly GCA_031282385.1). Taxonomy (GTDB): domain Bacteria; phylum Planctomycetota; class Planctomycetia; order Pirellulales; family Thermoguttaceae; genus WRKP01. Next base: position 4,440 of record JAITDV010000610.1, read on the forward strand.
TGCACGCAAAAAATTCATGCCGCTTTGGACTATTTTAGAATCACGCGGCTCACCGCAACTAACAAGCGCAAGTATCACAAGCGCCGTCGCACCGCAACGTTCTTCTCCAGATGATTCATCCCAGTTGCCGTTAGGTTTTTGGCGGTTTTTTAGAAATTGTTTTCCTTGTTCTATTGCAAGCCGGACTTGTTGCGGGTCAATATCTTGAGGATAAACTGTCTGAACAGTTACCCAAAATAACACAAAAAACAAAAAAAATTTACACACCGCCATCCCAAAATTTCTATAAACTGTTCACAATCTAAATTTCACTCTTCATCGCCTGTTTATCTATCAAAAAACAGGCTTTGACGCTCTTGACTCATAAAATTTATTGTACGAGCCGTACACAATAAAGATTTTTTTGATTCTTTAATTGCATACAAAAATTAAAATACTCACCAACTATCTACTATAGTAGAAATTCCGCAACATTTCACGCGAATATAAAATTCACTTGAAACGGTAATATTATATTTTAAACTGTTCACACTTTAACCTTCCTTTACATTCGTCCGTTTTCCGATAAGTAAGCAGGCAACAGTAAACGAAATTAAAGGTAACTATTCAGCCGCATGTTTTTTGTCGGCAACAATTAGACCTTTTCGCTAACCTGTAGGAGACCACCCCTGACCCCTCATTCGGAAGGGTTAAGGGTGGTCTCGGAGGAGTTAAAGGCGGTTTTTGTTGTAGGTTTTTTGTTGCGTTGATATATTTTTAGGTTAGAGAAAAGGTCTAATATTGTCTTAAATTCACCATCGAAAGGATAAGGGCATAAGGCGCACTGGGGAGAACGTTGTCTGCTACTAATGGGAAATTGGATAATAAGGGTTGTTTACTTTAAAACGCTGCGTTTTTGTCTGCTTTGTTCCCATTCCCTAAACCCTTTTTCCTAAACAATTGAATCCCGTAACTGAATATAGTTACATTGAAGTAAGGACAGTTTAAAAGGAGTGTTTTGCAAAAATGTGATTTGAAAACTCGGTGTTAAGTTTTTTTGTTAGTAGTTCAAACAAACCTCGATGATTTTTTCGCTTGTTATTCCAAAATGTTTGAGTAATTGTTGGGCAGGCGCGCTTGCTCCAAAGGATTGCATACCAATGAAATAGCCTTGATCGCCGATGTATTTGTGCCAACCTTGATCTACGCCAAGCTCGACAGCAATTCGTTTTTTGATTTCCGCGGGCAAAACTTTTTCTTTGTACTCTTTGGGTTGGCGCTCAAATAACTCAATACACGGCAAACTCACCACGCGAATTTTTTTGCCCGCCTCCGTCAAGCGTTCATACGCTTCAACACAAATTCCAACTTCGCTGCCTGAAGCCATTAAAATAATTTCCGGTTTTCCTTCCGGCGGATCTATCAGAACATAACCGCCGTGTGAAACTCCCGAAGCCGACGCAAATTTAGTACGGTCAAGCGTAGGAAGATTTTGACGGGAAAAAACAAGAACGGAGGGAGTTGTGGCGAGTTGGAGAGCTGTTTTGTAGGCTTCGGTTACTTCGTTGGCGTCGGCGGGTCTGAAAACGGCAACGTTGGGAATTGCTCTGATTGCAGCGAGGTGTTCGATTGGTTGGTGGGTAGGTCCGTCTTCGCCAACTCCAATTGAATCGTGTGTGAAAATGTAAAGTGTAGGAATTTTCATCAACGCACTCAACCTGATAGCCGGTCGCAAATAATCCGAGAAAACAAAAAAAGTCGCACAATAAGCACGCAATCCAGACAAAGTAATTCCGTTTGCGATTGAAGCCATTGCGTGTTCGCGAATACCGAAGTGGATATTTCTGCCGGCGTAATTACCGCTGTTAAATTCGCCAGCTTCAGGAAATTTAAGCCAAGTCAAATTAGACGGCGCAAGATCAGCAGAACCGCCAATCAACCAAGGAATATTTACCGCAACCTGATTTAGAACTTTGCCCGAAGAAACTCTTGACGCGAGACCTTTTACGTCTGCCGGAAACACCGGTAAATCCGCATCCCAACCCGCAGGAAGTTTTGAACCGGCGGCGATCATCTCGAGTTCGTTGCCAAGCTCAGGAAATCTTCTTTTGTATCTTTCAAATCTGATTCGGTAAATTTCATAAGCCTCGGTGCCGCGATGTATTATTCCTTCGTTGAACATTCCGTAAACTTCGCCGTCAATGGAAAAGTTATCATTCGGGTCGAAGCCGTAGAATTTTTTTGTGGCTTTAACTTCTTCCTCGCCAAGCGGTGCGCCGTGTGCTTCGTGCGATCCGGCTAAATTTGGAGAACCGTAGCCGATTGTGCTTTTGGTTATGATCAGGGTTGGTTTTTCGCCGGTATTTATAAAGGAGCCGATAGCTGCGCGGAGATCGGGCAAGTTGTTTATATCTTTGATTTTTATTACGCGCCAATTGTACGCTTCGAATCTTTGAGCAACATCTTCGGAGAATGACAATACGGTACTTCCTTCAATAGTAATACCGTTATCGTCGTAGAACCAACACAAATTTCCGAGTTTCAAGTGTCCGGCAAGCGAGGCGGCTTCAGAGGTTATGCCTTCCATCATATCTCCGTCTCCGCAGATTGTATAAATTTTTGAGTTGAACAATTCGAAGTCGGGTTTATTGTATTTTGTTTGTAACCATTTTGCAGCGATAGCCATACCAACACTTGTTGCGGCGCCAGCGCCTAGTGGACCTGTTGTAACTTCGACTCCGGAGACGTGACCGTATTCGGGATGTCCGGCGCAACGGCTTCCGAGTTGTCGGAAGTTTTTGATTGCGTCGAGGGTAACTGCGAGTTCATCTGTAGAATTACCGTTTTCGTCAAGTTGTTTAACTTTGGACAAGTGGAGCAAACAATAGAGCAACATAGAAGCATGTCCGACAGAAAGAACAAAACGATCTCGGGCAAGCCAATTCGGATGAGCAGGATCGTAATTCAAGATTTCGTTGAATAGAACATACCCAAGCGGTGCAAGAGCCATTGGAGTTCCAGGGTGTCCGCTGTTTGCTTTTTGGACGGCTTCCATTGAGATTGTGCGTATTGTATTGATGGCGTCTTTTTCAGATGGAGTTGTAACGAAGAATGGTAATTGCATTTTGTTATTTAATTTTTTTGGGTTGCGGTTTAATTTTTTGTTATTTGTTGGACGAGTTTTGTATGTGTACAAAATTACTTTACGTTGGGCAAATCCCGAAAGCAAAAAACATTTTACAACCCAATGAATATTTGACTAGCAGGGGAGGGGAATAAAGAAAGGGGGAGGGGGAAAATTCTTGGCTACATAAGGGTAA
>JAITDV010000618.1 GCA_031282385.1 Planctomycetaceae bacterium
TAACTATATTGCAAATTATAACTCTAAATTGCAACCAAATAAGCCCAGAATTTATAGCACAAAATGACTTTTTCAGGGACAACTAATTACCGATTAAAAAACACACGACTGAATCGTTACGAAAATTCAATATCACAAAATAGTGTCACGTCTGAATAGTTACACATAGTGAATTGTTTAGACTTCTTGCGGCTACCAATCATATTTTCGCCGCCAAAATAAGTCTAGTAAAAATAACAGAATTATCGTTACAAATAAATACGGTCTCAATGAAACGATTTTAAACGCGGATTTATTTTTTTTCAAAAAAATATCGGCGGGGTCAGGATTAAAATTTCCGCCAGTAAGTTCGGCAATATTTCGCAATAGTTCAGAATTTACTTTGTTGTTGCGTAATTCGTCGGCATAATCAATTACGATTCCGCATGAGTGTTGTAAGAGTGTTTGTTGTTCTTTTGACTGCAATCGTATTTGTAATTGATAATTTCCTCGAAATTTTGTGCGAAATATTGCTTTGTAACGTCCAGAGGCAATTTGTTCAAACGTGATTTTTTGTTTCGATAAATCCGGCGTAATAATTGTCAATATTCCGCTTGCAGCATCAATAAAACGTTCCGCCGAGTCCGTAACATCAACCACAACCTCAATTCTCCCGTCAACAAATTTACAGTCGATAACTGAATTATCCGATTTTTGTTGTTTCATTGTGAATCTGATGAGTTGACTCCAGAATTTTGTGAAATCATTCCACACAAGCCACTCTGCAGCCCAATGATTTTTAACGTCAGAAGTAAAAGCCGCCGCAATTCCGATTCCGTAATGTTGCCAATTTAACAACGGTTCGCCAGTTTCGGTTGTGAGAATTATTTTTGATGCGGGCTTTGATTTTGTCCGTACAAATCCAAGAAGCAGCGGAATCCGATCAATTGAAATTCCGTTAAGAATATCATTTTTTGTAACAACAATTGGAGCAAACGGAATTTCACGAATTGCGGACTTGCCCGACAACATTGTCTCATTTGCAAAAATTTGCGGTACTGAATTTAAGTTTTCCGCCCGATAGAATCTGCCATTGCCCAATTCGGTAATTTGCCGTAATAATTCATCGTCGGCGTCGCCTATACTAATTATTGTAACAGTAATTCCGCCTGCCGTTATCCGCTTCAACAACTCTTCAAAATTACCTGATTCACTTTTACCGTCGGTTAGAAGAATGACATGTTTCGATTGCACATTCAACCAATTAAGTTGCTCATAAGATTCCTGAAGCGCAGAATAAATATTTGTACCGCCGCCTGAAATAAGACTGTTGATTGCAGTATGAATTGCGGATTGTGAAGTTACTTTTTGAGACGGAACAATAACATGCGGAATTGCATCGTAAGCGATAATCGAAATGAAATCATTTGATGAAAGTAAATCTACTGCATTTTTTGCCGCTTTTTGGGCAATCATAATTTTATCTCCGCTCATTGAACCGGAACGGTCTATAACCAATGAAATTGCTATTGCCGGTTTTTCTTTTTCATCATCAAAATTACATCGAACCGGCAATATATCTTCGATTACAGTTTTATAATATCCGCCTTGTCCAAATGAATTTTCTCCGCCAAGCATTATCAAACCGCCGCCGAATTCATAAACATAATCACGCAACAATTTCATTTGTTGTAACGAAAATGCAGTTGCAGGAATATTAGAAATTATAACCGAGTCGAATTGTAAAAATCCGTCCATCGTTTTGGGTATTCCTTCCGCCGGACGTACTTCTATTTTTAATCCTTGCTCCGACATCGCCGCAACAAAATCAAATAAAACCTCCGGTCCCGAATCAATCATTAAAATTCGCGGCTGATCTTTAACAATTGCAATTTTACGCGAATAATTATTTTCTTTTTTTGTATCGTTGTCCGATTCGACTCTAACGCTAAACTCTTGGATTCGATCATCGGATGTAATTTGCTGCAAGCGGAAATTATTTTCGCCAGCATAGAGTTTTTTTGTTTCGGAATAAATTTTAAATTCGTTACAAAAAATAGAAACAACCGCTTCAGATGATTGATTGCTGTAGATTGTCAGATCAATATTAAATGTCTCGCCGGATTTCAATTCAGTTGGAATGTTGAAGTTGGTAACAGAAATTTCGGGTAAACTTGATGCCGGTACCGGAACTGTTGAAATTGGTATCGGGCAATAAGCAGACGTTTCAATTGCATTGCCAACCGTTTCGTTGCCATCGGAAATAAGCACAATCTCATAATTGCAATCAGATAAGATTAAATTGTCCGCAGTCGTGTTGCCGGCAATTTGCACAAGGTTTGGCAATATTCCGCATAGTACTTCTGCCAACTCTATCGCAGAAGCAATATCAGTCTCACTTGACCAATCCGAATCAATCTCAATATTTTTTTGATCTTGAATTTGGACAAGATTTAATTTATGTCGCACAAAATCATTGACCGTGCCGGCTAGTTTCGGTTCACGCGCAAAATAAACCAGCGTGTAAGTGAATCTCTTATTCGCGGCAAATAAATCTTGCAGATAATTATAAATGAATTTTTGGGATTCCGCATCAATACTACGGCTTTCGTCAACCAGAAAAATCACATGCCGATCAGAAACCATACACTTGACCGATAATCCGGCAAAAATAAATATAAATAAAAGAACTATAACAAAACGAACAATATATCGAATGTATTTTAGGTTGTTTATACTTGAGTTGCCGATCACAACATTAGACCCGCAACAACGGCATAAACAATACCAAACAACCAAAAAAATTAAACCTAAAATTAAAAGAAAAAATAATAATTCAGGATTTGTAAATTCAGGATACATAATCGTAACAATAATTCATGTACTCAAAAAAACGTTTACGGCATTGTTAGCAACGCAGTTGTTTCGGGGTAGTTGAACATTAGATTGAAATTTTGGACTGCGGCACCGGAAGCTCCTTTGATTAAATTATCGATAACTGAAATTGTAATCACGCGATTCCCTACAACCTCCGCCGTTATGTGAACATAATTCGTACCCGCAACATCCTTCGTACCCGGAAGATGATCTACTATTTTAATAAAAGGCTCGTCAACATAAAACCGGCGAAATAAATCAAGAATATCTGACTTATTCAAACTTGTTGTTTTTGGAATTGAATATGTTGTTGTAAGTATTCCCCGATCCATTGGGGTCAAGTGCGGGGTGAAGATTACTGTTGTTTGTTTTCCGCTGCTTGTTGAAATTATTTGCTCGATTTCGGGTGTGTGCCGATGTTTTCCGACGTTGTATGCGGAAATATTTTCGTTACATTCGCAATACAGATAATTTAATTTCGCAGTTCGTCCTCCGCCTGATACTCCGCTTTTTGAATCAATAATAATATCTGTCGATTCAACTATATTCGATTTGACAAGCGGAACCAATGGTAAAATCGCCGATGTTGGAAAACAACCCGGATTAGCTATCAGGTTGGTATCAATTATTTGTTTTCTGAAAAGTTCGGGCAAACCGTAAACTACATTGCCAAGCCGATCCGGATCAGGGTGAGGTTCCGAATACCAATGTTGAAATTTATCAGGCGAGTCAAGCCGATAATCCGCACTTAAATCAATCACCTTAACTCCACGCAATAACAACTCCGGCGCAACCTTTGCCGAAGCCGTATGAGGAAGACAACTAAATACACAATCACTACACAAAACCACCTCCTCCAACGAAAGATTCGATAATTGAAGATCAAGTAAACCCGAAAGAGAATGATGTACTTGACTAATCAAACGTTTATCCTCACGGCTCGTAACCGCAACAATATCCGCGTAAGGATGACGTAACAATATCTTAATAAGTTCAAGCGCCGTATAACCAGTCGCGCCAAGTATAGTTATTCGTGTTTTGGACATTGGGTAGAAAATGGATTAGGGGAATGGTGATTTGGGAATTAGGAAAAAAGGACAAATTGCAAACGGGAACACAAATTTATAGTACAAGCAGTATAATAGACCTTTTCTCTAACCTAAAAATACATCAACGCAACAAAAAAACTACAACGAAAAACCGCCTTTAACTCCTCCGAGACCACTCTTAACCCCTCCGAAGGAGGGGAATTATTCCCCCCTCGGAGGCGTCTTCTTATTCCCCTCCTTCGGAGGGGTCAGGGGTGGTCTCCTACAGGTTAGCGAAAAGGTCTAGTGTCTAATGTCTAAGCTTGTCAATCCTAAAAATCTTGATAACTCTGTCAAAAAAAGATTTTAGAAGTTGCCTAAAAAATAAAGGGGCGGGAAAAAAATGAGGAAACAACATTAAAAATAACATAATATAACTTCAAAAAAATACAAGGGAGGTTTTTATACTGCCCGTACTATAAATTTCGTGACTCAAGAACGTAAAAACCTGCCTTACGATAGATAAGCAGGCGAAGGTAAAGGAAAATTCAAGTGTGAACAGTTTAGAAGTTCCCTTAATATATTTCACTCATCGGGACAACGTCTCCTTTAATCCACAACGGATACTTGTACAGTTCGATGCGTATGATACAATTACCCAAACTGCGGCAAGAATATCGTCTTGTCTTATAAATTTAATCGTAAACGGATAAATATTGAATCGTCATTGACAATATTGTTTCCGAAAAATAACCAAACTATACCGCTCATACGATAAATTGCGTACCTCAAGAGCGTAAAAGCCTGCTTGCCGATAGGTAAGCAGACGGCGGTAAAGGAAAATTCAAGTGTGAAATTTAAACACATAACACCCAAAAACAACACTAAAATCAAATAATGAAAAATCAAGTTAAGTACGTTGTTACTTTCTTATCTTTTGTCGTATGTCTTTTGACAAGCTCGTTAGTATTCGGCAGCGAAGCCGATATTTTAATCCCCGATTTAAGCGCCGGTAAATTCAATACACTATTCGGCATCAACGGTTGGATACTGCTTATCTGCGGCTTGTCCGTAGTCGTCGCAACACTAATAATCAGCATCTACTTGTTCCTCGAAGTCCGAAAATTGCCCGTACACAAATCAATGCAAGACGTCTCCGAAATAATATTCAAAACTTGCAGCACCTACCTCCTACAACAAGGCAAATTTTTGATCTGTCTGTTTTTCTGCATCGCCGCCGTCTATTACGTGTTCGTCAAAGTACACCCGTCAACAACTCATTCTTGGTGGTTCATGCTCTCCGCAGTATTGTTTTTTGCTCTTGTCGGTATGGGCGGCTCTTATATTGTTGCCTGGTACGGCATCCGACTCAACACTTACGCTAACTCCCGCGCAGCATTCGCATCACTTCGCGGCAAACCTTGGGAAGTTGTCAATATACCGCTCCGCGCCGGAATGAGTGTCGGACTTTTTCTCATATCAGTTGAACTCATCATCATGGCGGCAATCCTACTATTCATTCCCCGCGAAATCATCGGCATCTGCTTCCTCGGTTTCGCAATCGGTGAATCACTCGGCGCAAGCGCATTGCGAATCGCCGGCGGTATATTCACAAAAATCGCCGACATCGGATCAGACTTGATGAAAATTGTATTCAAAGTTGACGAAGATGACCCGCGGAACCCCGGCGTAATTGCAGATTGTACGGGCGACAACGCCGGAGACAGCGTCGGACCAACCGCCGACGGATTTGAAACCTACGGCGTAACCGGGGTCGCATTGATAACATTTATTGCACTTGCAATTGTCCCGCAAGATACAACCGAAACTGCTAAACTAGCCGCACAAAATTTACAAGCACAACTAATAGTCTGGATTTTTATCATGCGTTTCCTAATGGGTTGCTTCTCAGGCGTCGCATACTTCGTCAACCAATATTTTTCCGAAAAAATTTTCGGTAACAAAAAAGAATTCGATTTTGAATTTCCGCTCACATCGTTAATTTGGATATCATCAATACTCTGCATAATAATCTCACTTCTCACAAGTTTTTTGTTGCTTAACCAACTCCCTGATTTTGCTTGGCTTAAATTAGCCGGAATAATAACTTGCGGTACACTTGCTGCTGTTTTTATACCAGAATTTACCAAAATATTCACTAGCTCAAAATCAAAACATGTTCAAGAAATTGTTACCGCCTCCCGCGAAGGCGGCGCATCACTAAACATACTCTCCGGTATAACCGCAGGTAACTTCGGCGCATTCTGGACAGGCGGACTAATAGCAGCACTAATGGCAATCGCATACGGAATCTCTCTATCAGGTTTAGACGCAATTCTAGGAATACACGCACCAATATTCGCATTCGGATTAGTTGCATTCGGATTCCTCTGCATGGGACCCGTAACAATCGCAGTCGATAGCTACGGACCTGTTACCGATAACGCACAGTCAATATTCGAACTATCACGAATCGAACAAATCCCGAATATTGCAAACGAAATCGAACGCGACTTCGGATTCAAACCCGATTTTGAAACCGGTAAACACTACCTCGAAGCAAACGACTCCGCAGGTAACACCTTCAAAGCAACCGCAAAACCTGTACTAATCGGTACCGCTGTCGCCGGCGCAACAACAATGATCTTTGCAATTTTCCTGATGTTGGAAAAAATAGGCGGATTACATCTTGAGTTGACCAACGCGCCGGTAATACTAGGGTTGATTTGCGGCGGTGCTGTTGTCTATTGGTTCTGCGGCGCGTCAACACAAGCAGTTACAACCGGCGCATATCGCGCTGTAGAATTTATCAAAAATAACTTGGACTTGAACAAAACAGAAGCAGACATCGACGATTCGAAAACTGTAGTAAAAATTTGTACAAAATACGCACAGAAAGGTATGTGGAATATCTTTCTCGCCTTGATTTCACTTACTCTTGCATTTGCTTTTGTTGACCCGAATTTCTTTATCGCTTACTTGATTTCAATTGCAATATTCGGATTGTTTCAGGCAATTTACATGGCAAACGCCGGAGGCGCGTGGGACAATAGTAAAAAAGTTGTCGAGGTTGATTTGAAAGAAAAAGGCACAGAACTACACGCTGCAGCAGTTATCGGCGACACCGTAGGCGACCCCTTCAAAGATACCAGCTCAGTGTCCCTCAATCCAATCATAAAATTCTCAACATTGTTCGGATTGCTCGCAACCGAAATCGCTTTGGCAATGAGACAGTCAACTGAATACGTAGGTTACACATGGCTCATCTCAACCGGATTTATGGTTGTAGGTCTATTTTTCGTCTGGAGATCCTTTTACACAATGAGAATACCTGTAAAAGAAAAAAATAAGTAAATTTTAGACCTTTTATCTAACCTAAAAATATAACAACGCAACAAAAAACCTACAACGAAAAACTGCCTTTAACTCCTCCGAGACCACCCCTGACCCCTCCGAAGGAGGGGAATAAGAAGACGCCTCCGAGGGAGGCGAATAATTCCCTTCCTTCGGAGGGGTCAGGAGTGGTCTCCTACAGGTTGGCGAAAAGGTCTTATCAAAATCAAACAAAACATAAGGGCATAAGGGTGCGTTGGGGGAGAATTTTGGGCTACTAATGGTAATTTGACAAATAAGGGTTGGAATACTAGAGCCGTTCGGAAAATTATCTTGTTCCACGCAGATTTATTGGGACTGGGAAATAGAATTGTTGACAATATAAACATACGAATGAATAGATACAAAAATTTCTTATTACTGAAAGTACAATGAAAAGAAAACTTGATCTGCCGCAATTTCAACGAGCGATGATTCGATTTTGTTGGTTATTTTGGGCAAGTGTAATTATTGGAGTTGTTGCTTTTACTTTTTTGATTATTGCTATCGAATATACCAAAGCATAAAACGAGCATATATTCGTTTTGACCCTGTTGAAATTCAATCACTGCAATATCATTTTTGGCGAACTGTAGCAATAGGTTTGTTTTAACATTTAATGTAACGATAACGAAAAAAGAAATACGATGTACTGGTCAAATACGCTTGTTCCTACGATGAAGGAAATACCTGAAGGTGCAGAAATACCTTCGCATATATTGATGCTTCGTGCTGGGCTTGTGGCTCAGGTTATGGCAGGGGCATATACTTATTTACCTTTAGGGTTGCGGTCTCTCCACAAGGCAACCGAAATTGTACGGGCGGAAATGAATTTTGTCGGGGCAAATGAATTGTTGATGTCTGCAATTTGCCCTATTTCGCTGTACGAACAAACCAATCGAGTAGAGGCGTTCGGCAACGTTCTGATTAAAGCGGATTTATTACGCGGCAATAAAAAAGTCCGTGTTGTTTTTTGTCCGACTCATGAGGAGGAAGTAACTGATCTTGTATCGCGATTTATTTCAAGTTATAGGCAATTGCCGATAATTTTGTATCAAATTCAAACGAAATTCCGCAATGAAGAACGCCCGCGTTTTGGAGTATTGCGTACAAGTGAGTTTTTGATGAAAGATGCGTACAGTTTTCACACTTCGATAGAGTCGCTTGGGGAAACTTATCAAAAAATGTACGAGGCTTATTGCAAGATATTTAATCGTTGCGGATTGCCGTTTATTGCGGTGGAGGCGGAATCCGGACCGATTGGTGGTGATGCTTCGCATGAGTTTATGACATTGTCGGCGAACGGCGAGGACAAAGTGGTTTATTGCGAACAATGCGGTTACGCTGCTAATATGGAAAAAGCAGAGATTGGTTCGCATTCTTGCGATCTTGCCCAAAAAAACGTGCAATTGAAAGAGATAGTTGAACTCGACACTCCTGAAGTTCATACGGTTGAACAAGTCTGCAAATTCCTCAAAGTGAAACCAACAAAATTGATTAAAACATTAATTTATGTTGCGGATGGTAAGCCGGTTGCGGTGCTTATTCGCGGAGATCATGAAGCAAATGAGTACAAAATTAAACGGCAATTAGAAGTGGAAAAGTTGGAATTGGCGTCGCCGGAACTAATTGAGCGCGTAACGGGTGCACCGGTTGGTTTTGCGGGACCTATTCGTATGATTGAGAAGATTCCGATTCATGCGGATACGTGCGTGATGGAAATTGACAATGCCATTGTCGGCGCAAACAAACCGGACAAACATCTTGTCAATGTCAATACGATGCGTGATTTTATGCCGGAACGGATAGGCGATTTTCGCAATGTGGTTTCGGGGGATGCGTGTCCGCGTTGTAGTGCTGCGGTTACGGTGCGGAATGCAATTGAAGTAGGTCATGTTTTTAAGTTGGGGACGAAGTATGCAGACCGGTTAAATGCGAAATTTCTTGACGCGGATGAATCGCAAAAAACAATTATTATGGGGTGTTATGGTATAGGGATAAACAGAATAATTGCCGGTGTTGTGGAGAGTTCGCATGATGATGTAGGGATTATTTGGCCAGTGAATCTTGCGCCGTTTGAGGTAGTGATTTGTCCGATGAAAATTACCGATGAAGCCACTATGCAACTTACTGAAAAGTTACATGATGAGTTATGGAAATGCGGAGTTGATTGTATTGTTGATGATCGTGATCAACGTGCGGGAGTAAAATTTAAGGATGCAGACTTGATTGGGTTCCCTCTGAGAATCGTAATCGGCGAAAAGGGACTTGTGGAAGATAAGATTGAAATTAAATGGCGTTGGGAAAAAGAAACAACTATGATACCTATTGAAAACGCCGCCGAACAAATAATAACCTTAATCAAAACAGAACGAAACACAAATGAAAAATTCTCAAACTTCAATCAAAAAAATTTGCAGAATTGACAAATTGTATCTAGTTGTCCCTGAAAAAGTAATTTGGTGCTATAAATTCTGGGCTTATCTGGTTGCAATTTAGAGTTATAATTTGCAATATAGTTATTGTTTTATCCGAGATTTTCCTTAAAACCTTGTAAATATTAGACCTTTTCTCTAACCTAAA
>JAITDV010000655.1 GCA_031282385.1 Planctomycetaceae bacterium
AGGGGTTAGGGGTGGTTAAAAATATGATAGTTTTAAGCGGTTACTGTGCTACGCTGTGTTGCCGCCTGCTATAAAATTTTTTTCGCGTAGAGCTGCCGACTGAATAGATACGATCTTCATTTTTGACTAACATAATTATTGTTACAATAATGCATCAAAAAAATAGTAATTTGATAAACATTTCGCACTCAAATTTATAGTGTTAAACGCCATTTGCAAAAGTTCAGTTGTATATTTTATATTATTTTCGTTTCAAATTTTACTCAAACGTAAAATGTACAACGGTGGTGGTAATGTTCAAATTAATATTATAGTAGTATAATTAGAACTCAACTCTGCGATTTGTTTTTGAGTGGCGATTTGTAATAGGTTGCAGTCTCGGTATTTCAAATGGGAATCCGGCGGAACTACAAATAAATCCGATGTTATCGAATTCTAAAGTATGCGATATATCGTTGTGTTTAAAACAGAATGCAGAATAGAATTGTGGTACGCTCATCACTCTTTAATTTTCGTTTTTTAAGCTGGTGTTTATGTTTATTATGTTGCCCAAGTCCTTTATTGCCCTTGCTCAAAAAACGATTTAAAAGTATGAAAAGTATAACACAATTGGAAAATAACGTTGATTTCTTTAATCCTGTTTAATATCAACCTGATAAATTAAAAGAGATTACTGAAATCAGGAAAGGAAAAACGATTCGCGTTTACGCTTGAAGGCTGTAAGGAACAGCTGAAGCGCCGGATTGTTCGCACTATAAATTGCATGACTCAAGAACTTAAAAAACTGCTTTCCAATAGGTAAGTAGGCAAAGGTAAACGAAATTTAAAGTGTGAATAGTTTAAAACGTGAATAGTTGGACAGAGTAACCTGTCAATTGTTTGTATGTTTGTTTGAAGTAAGTTTTTGAGTTGCGGTTTTTAAGCTCTGTTGTATGAGCTGCCGTGATCAGAAAAGTTAGTAATTATTCAGGTAGGTTATTTTTGCCGAAAGGATAGCTGTTTTACGCGGCTATCTTTACTGAATTTTACTAAAATTAACCATTAAACAGAGGATTGAACGAATGAAAAGTAGAAGTATTTTAATTGGTTTGGGTATGTTTGGATGTTTTGTGATTTGTGCCGTTATATTCGCGCAAGTAAACAATAACAACAACCAATCAATTCCGCAAGTTGAAATCAACGCAAGATTCACCAACGCGGATAAAAACGGAGATGGAGTTTTGTGTAAGGAAGAATTCGCGAATTACTTTGCCCAAATACAACAAGTAAAATTTACCGCCAATAACTCTGCACAATCCGAGTCAAAAAGCGGTTGTTGCGGCGAAGAAGTAGGCAATGTAAAAGTTGCTAATTCAAAAAGCGGCGAAAAAGGTTGTTGTAGCGAAGGCAAAAAAGCTGAAACTGTTAGCGTGAAATTTTCCAAAGACGGTGAAGCCAAAGCGGAAGGTTGTTGCGGCAACAAGGACAAAGCTAAAAATGTTGACGCGAAAAGCGGCGAAAAAGGTTGCTGTAGCGAAGGCAAAAAAGAGGCAAGTTCAACAAATAAGAACGAAGCGGAAGTCAAAAACAACACGGAATTAAAACCTGTTGCGGCGACTGCTGAGAAAAAAAGTTGAAGCCGACGAATCAAGCAACAAACAATAAATTTGTAAGTTGTTGAATTCGGTGATTATTGTTACGATAAATGTAAACTGACTGATACTTTGGGAGATGTTTCAGGTATTTAGTAAACTGTTCGCACTGTAAATTTCCTTTACCGTTGCCTGCTTACCTATCGAAAAGCAGGTTTTTATGCTCTTGAGTTACGTAATTTATAGTACGAACAGTATAGTAGAAAATTTTCATAATATGGAATTGCTAAAAAAATTTTTTTTGGTTTCAATTGTTGATCGCAATCGACAAAAAATTAAATTTTTTATGTTCTATATTATGAAAATTTCATTAAATATGTAGGATTTTGTTTGTGTATTAGCCTTTAATTTTTAATTAAAAAATGAAAAGAACAATTTGTATTTTAGTTTGTATTTTGATGTTTCCTGCGTTTGTATTTTCGCAGGAAGTTGATAGTATGTTTGTCAAAATTGATGTTGACAAAGATGGTGTTTTGAGCAAGTCAGAATTTGCGGCTTATTTTGAGTTGGATGCGATAACATTACCTTCGGCGTTGGTTCAATCAATTTCTGATGCGGCAATTTCACTTGCAAAAGATGATTTTGCGTCGTATCAAAAACATTTGCCAGCAGTTCTTGCATCGGTTCGTCAAACTAGCGGCGCGGTACGAGCGACTTTGTTACCGTTGTCCGAAAGATTAGAAACGGGCAAGGATATTAAATCGGCACGTCGTACTTTTGAACCATTCAGCAATGCGGTTGCCAATTTCGTTCTCGCACAAACGGCATCAAAAAGACAAGCAAAAGTTTTCCAATGTCCAATGTCTCCGGTGTTGGGTGTAGGTCGCTGGATTCAAAAAGATGAATCAACATTGCTGAATCCGTTTTTCGGAGCAGAAATGTTGCATTGCGGGAAAGAATTGAAATAAGCCAAATTCCAATAGGCGTCATTAAAAATCGGCGTAAATAAATAATTGTTTTTCTGTCCTGTTAGGAACAACATGTTGATAGAAAACAATGTCGATTAACTGTTCGTACTATAAATTGCATGACTCAAGAGCGTAAAAGCCTGCTTTCCGATAGGTAAGCAGGCGGCAGTAAAGGAAGTTTAAATTGGGAACAGTTTAAAACGCTCGTCCCTAACAAGACGGAAAAATTAAAGTATCATTTCACTCGAATCTTGCGTTCAAGTGAAATGATACATAAACTCCTTGAAATCTTTTTTGCCTCTTGCAAAAATTATTGCACTGTAAATTTTTTTCCTAGACAAAAAAGAAAAAATTATGCAATAATCAAATCTAACGCGAAAAATTCTCATTCTACACAAAAACGATTTACGCAGAACTAAACCAAATTTTCCGCAATTCAAACAAGCAGGATTTTCGTTACAAAAATTACAAAATCCCGCAACTCTACGCCGTGTCAACTGACGCGGTGCGGGATATAATTCATCTTGCAAAAAAATACTTTTTTGGAAAAATTTAATGAAAAATTGTAACTATTCATTGATTTGAGAATAGACTATGCATAGAAAGAGCCGGTTACCATAACATTGCTATCCAACAGATATTGTTGAAGATGCAAGCCTATTGATTCAAACGTACATTTTTTCTAGCTGGCAATTATGCGATTGGGTTATTTTTTTGGAAAAATTCCCATTGACACGAAATTGATTTTTTGGCATTATTCGCATATCGGCAATTTCGTTTGTGAATCAAATATGGAACTTCTAAAAAACTCATTTTGTCCGCGAATTCTCACGAAAAGATCACGAATTGAATAATTTGTGCAAATTTATGTCAATTCGTGGATAAAATAAATTTATTGTCTAAACTTGTCAATCCTGAAATTTTTGATAATTTTGTCAAAAAATTGTTTTTTAGAAATTGCCTATAGTAAAATTGAGCCGGTTTACGAAATTTGGGTTTGACTAGAATTTGTGTTTTTTGCACAATAAATTTAGCGATTAATATTTGCAACATTTTCGTTATGTTACATCAAAAAAAAATTATTGTGGTTTTGATTTTTTTCATGGTTACGGTTGTGATTCCTGTTTATCTGTACGCGCAAGACCCAATGAAAAGGCAAGTCTCTGATGTCGTAACACCGAATAACTTATCTTCTTCAATTCCAATTGGTAACAATTCGTTCAATAACGGAATTAATAATTGTAACGATAATTCCGGTACGAAATATTACTTACTTAAAACAAATTACATTATTGAAGGTAACGCAAAATTTGACGGCAAGACTTATGATATTAAAACGAATTACGGCAGCGTTAGAATACCATTGCAAAATATTGCATTTATCGGACAATCACGCGAAGAAATTTACAGATATAAAAAAACGCAACTCAATCCATTGGGACGTACTGATTTGTTGAAATTTGCCGAGTGGTGTGTTGCGAATAGCCTTTTGCAAGAAGCGATCCTCGAATATGAAAACGCTTTGCAAGTTGCCGGCGACAATGTTACAACAGATATAATTCGGCAGCGCATAATTACACTCAAAAAAAATATCGCAGAAATAAACAATGTTGATCAAGTTGCAAGTAATACTGTTAATAATTTCAGCAAAGGTGAAATTGACGGCAGTTTTATAACCGATTCAGATATTAAATACGGCAACAATCATATCAAAGCGGCAAAAAATTTGGCAGATAATTTTAAACGACACGTTCAACCTATTCTAATGAAAAATTGTGTGCATGCAGATTGTCATGGAATATCGAAAGGAAACCCGCAAAAATTTATTCTTACCCATAACGTACCGACAGAATCGGGAACTGTTAATTCTTTGCAGAATAATTTGAATGCTTGTCTTTTGTATATTGATCTTGAGTCTCCGATGAGGAGTAGTTTATTGAATTTTTTTATTGTTCCACATGCAAAATATACGCCTCCGTTTAATGTTGAATCTGACGAGTATAATAAAGTTGTCGCGTGGGTGCAGCTTGCCGCTAAAAATTTACCATTGATCAAAGTCAGCGACCTTGCGAAACTTTTTTCTGATCCTCAACCTATTTTAACGTCTGAAGTTATAACAAGCGAATATATCGCCTCCGATCCTAATAAAACTGTACCGTCGGTAAAATTTGAAATGGTAAATCCAAAAGTTACAACTAATTTGCCCGCAAGTTTCCAAGAAGTTGTTGATTTGCAGAATCAGGCAAACAATAACAGAATGTATTCAAATAATAACGTTACAAAAAATCATTCTGCAATACCTCGTTCAACTCAACCAACTACATCACCTGCCAATCAAACTTCATTCCCAATGCCGGCAAAGATCAATAACGATGTAACAGTTTCTACAACGTCTAATGAGAATATTTTTAATTTGGTCAACATAGATGAAAACGATATTGATAGAACGGATCCGATGATATTTAACAAAATGTATCATCCTAATATTGTACGATAATTTTAAATTTTAATTCGTAATTCTGAATTGATATTTGTACGAAATATTCTGCTGATTAATTACGGTTTCCAAAATAAATATTAACAAGTGAAATGAATTATAAAACGGCTGGCGAATCACATGGCAAAGGACTTTTGGCATTGATTGAAAATTTCCCTGCGGGATTTGAGATAGATGTTTCGGCGATAGATGCGGAATTGTGTCGGCGTCAAGGCGGTTATGGACGCGGTGGACGGCAAAAGATTGAGTCGGACAAAGTTGAAATTTTGACAGGCGTGTGGTGCGGTAAAACTACAGGAGCGCCGATAACGTTGTGGATAAAAAATGCGGACAATCGTATTGACACTACGCCTGAGATTACAACTCCGCGACCTGGTCATGTTGACTTAGCGGGTGCTGTTAAATTTGGTTTACCGATTCGACCCATAATGGAACGTGCAAGTGCGCGTGAGACTGCCGCGCGTGTTGCCGCCGGATCGCTTGCGAAACAATATTTAGCATACAAAGGAATTACAGTCGTTGGGTTTGTGCGTAGTATTGGAAATTCGGAGTCAAATTTGACCGATGAACAAATTCAAAAAATTAATTGTGAAATAGATTCGCTTGATGCAGTTGAAATTTTACGGAGGCGGAATAATAGTCAATTTTATATTGTTTGTTCGGATGAGGAATTGGCGGAACGTGAAAGTAGGTTGAGGGAATTTATTGATGGAGTTGCGGCGGCGGGTGATTCGGTTGGCGGTTTGATTGAGGCGCGTGCGTTTGGAGTTCCGATTGGGTTAGGTTCGCATGTGCAGTGGGATCAGAAATTGGATGGTGATATTGCAAAAAGCATCATGTCAATTCAAGCAATCAAAGGTGTTGAGATCGGACTTGGATTTAATGTAACAAAAATGCTTGGTTCAAAAGTACATGATCCTATTGAGTATGATTCGACGCAAAAAAAATCTCCAAATCAAGGATTTGTACGGAAAACAAATAATGCTGGCGGAATCGAAGGCGGAATTTCAAACGGTGAAACAATTGTAGTGAAGTGTGCGATGAAACCAATTCCAACGATGCGAAAACCGCTTGACTCAATTGATTGGAACACGAAAGAAATAAAACCGGCAACATACGAGCGGAGCGATGTTTGTGCGGTTTCGGCGGCGAGTGTAGTTGTAGAAAATGTTTTGGCAGCTGTGTTGTTGAATGCGTTTCAGAATTGCCGGAACGAACAAAAAAATTAAACTGTTCACACTTTAATTTCATTTACCTCCGCCTGCTATAAAATTTTTTTCGCGTAGAGTTGCCGACTGAATAGTTACAAGTAAACAACAACCCTTATTTATCCAATTTCCCTTAGTAGCAGACAACGCCCCCAATGCGCCCTTATGCCCTTATTATATCGGTGCCGTTTAACGCAATATCAAACAAAACATAAGGATATAAGGGCGTATTGGGATGGAATTTTTGGCTACTAAGGGTAATTCGACAAATAAGGGTTTGAATGTTAGAACCGTTCGGAAAACGATGTTGTCCTGCGTGAATTTATTGGTCTTGAGTAACAGAATAGTTGACGATAAGACGACTGAATAGATATGATTTTCATTTTTGACTAACATAATTATTGTTACAATAATGCATCAAAAAAATAGTAATTTGATAAACATTTCGCACTCAAATTTATAGTGTTAAACGCCATTTGCAAAAGTTCAGTTTTAATTGATCTTTTGAAAAATCAAATTACAACCGTTTAATTTTTTATTAAATTGCACGAAAATACACGTAAATTTATTTTGGTTCTGATATTTTTTGTGGTTGGACCTTTATTGACGTTGTTAATAATTGGCGGGGTTATTTTGCGTAAATTACCTTCCAATGTTGACGGTTATGAACGTGTTGTGATGTTGCGGACTGGTTTACGTTGGGAGATTGGTTCTGTTGAGTATTGCAAGTCTAATCATGTCAAATTTAGAAATGTACGATTATTTCATGCGAATTCCGCGAAACCGTTTTTTGCCGCATCTGTAATTGATTTGGTGTATATTTTAGATGATGCGGGCAAAACAGGTAACGGGTCAAATAGTGATCGTAATCGTTTATTTCCTGGAGTTGTTAGTTCGCGAGGTAAGACCAAAATTTCTGATAAAACATTGGACAAAAGTGATTCGATTACAATTTTTGGATCAATAAAGCGTTTTTTAGGAATTGGTGATTCTAGTGATGGTTTTTGGCATATTTCGGTTGTGAAGTCATTGGTTGATCTTGGCGAGAGCGGAACAAGTAATGTTTTTGCGGGTGAAAGTAGTACGGCGGATGAAGTTGAGTTGCGTGAATGTTTTTTGGAGTTAGCGTCGCGGATGGAGTTTCTTTCGCAGGAACCGATTCTGATTATGTTTGATGAAATTGATGTTATTGCAACGAGTCTAAAGCGGTTTAAAGTACGTTTTGTTGCGGGCAATCTTTATCAAACAGAAGCGGCGATTCGGTCGGAATGGAGTCTTTTGATACCAATTGTTTCGGAAACAGAACGTGAACAAATTTCAATAGTTCGGCGCCGTAACTCACGGAATTTATCTGTAACTTTGAAGACTGGTAATATGCCGTTACCATGTGAG
>JAITDV010000658.1 GCA_031282385.1 Planctomycetaceae bacterium
TTCCGACAATTTGATAGAAATCATTAAGACCTCCATGACGGGTAACTGAAATAAAAATCAAAAAAATAACTAAAATGCAATAATAGTATAACATATTTGATTCTCAAAGAAAAGACCACATTGTGGCAATTTTGAGTATATTAGGAAGTCGTTGTTCACCTCAATGGATGACTTCTTTGTTCACATATTTTAAAGTAACATAAACCACGAACATTGTAAAGCAAGCGAATCAAATAGTCATATTTGTTGTTGGTTGAGTAAATACGTATATTTCGTAAACAATATATTCAATAAAATATTTTATTTTTCTCTGTATTGGTGAACTTGACTTGTTGACAGAATACATCACAATTCATTCCGTCTTTCTCTCTATTTTCCAAAAGCTAGGGACTGCCCAAAAATAAGTATTCCAAAACTGGTATTGTTCTGTGTCTAAATTTTTTGTATAATTTTGGCATGGAAAACAGTATTATAACAACAATTGGACAAAAATACAAGAGCATTCAACCCATTTTCGATGAACGTTCTCGTCGTCTTTGGGCAGCCACTGAAGCATCAAGTCTAGGACGTGGCGGTATTTCAGCCGTGTCCTTAGCCACCGGTCTTTGCCGCCGTTCCATTCGTCTTGGTCTTCAGGAATTACGTTCCACCCCTCCGTTGTCCCCCAACCGGATACGTCGTCCTGGCGGCGGTCGTAAAAAATGTACCGATCAAGATAAAACACTTCTTAAAGCTATTGACGCCTTGGTCGAACCCTTGACCCGTGGTGATCCGAGTCGCCCTTTGCGTTGGACATGTAAAAGTGAACGCACGCTTGCAGCGGAATTACAATCGCAAGGTCATCAAGTTGGACGGGAGACGGTGGGACATTTATTGAAACAAATGGATTATTCCTTGCAATCGAATCGTAAAACGCGTGAAGGTAAAAACCATCCTGACCGTAACAGTCAGTTTGAATACATCCATAAACAATGTAAAAAATTTATACGACAAAAACAGCCGGTTCTTTCTGTCGATACCAAGAAAAAAGAATATCTTGGTAATTTTAGTAATAAAGGGCGTTCTTATCGTAAGAAGAAAAATCCTGTAACAACCAACACACATGATTTTCCTGACCCTAAACTTGGGAAAGCGATTCCCTATGGTGTTTATGATGTTGCGAATAATTGGGGGTTTGTCAATGTCGGCATTGATCATGATACGGCGCAATTTGCCGTTCATAGTCTTCGCACCTATTGGCGAGAGATGGGGAGAGTACGTTTTCCCAAAGCAACCCGATTATTAATCACCGCAGACTGCGGCGGAAGTAACGGTTATCGGACAAAATTATGGAAGGTTGAGTTGCAAAAATTAGCCGATGAATTAGGAATAGAAGTCACCGTGTGTCATTTTCCACCAGGAACAAGTAAATGGAATAAAATAGAACATAAATTATTTTCATTCATCAGCAAGAATTGGCAAGCCGAACCATTGAAAAATATGGCAACCGTTGTCAACTTAATTAGTAACACGAAAACAACAACAGGACTAAAAGTCTGTTGTGTTGTCGACGAAAAAAAATACGAACAGAAAATAAATGTCACCAATAAAGAATTAGAAAATTGCCACATAAAACTACATAAATTCCATCCCGAATGGAACTATACGATTAAACCAAAAAGAATTTCGTAATGGAATACTTATTTTTGGGCAGTGCCCTAACGAATAATGGACAACAAAAAACTATGCGATATTTTTTGTAATATAGTCATACGCAATAATTTATCATCAAGGAATTTTCTGCTTAGCAGAGAGAAAATACGTTGAAAAAAATAAATTTAAAAAATTTTCCCCAACTATCTCCTTGATTTTTTTGACAGTTTGTTTTATACTGTTGTCAAGCCGATTCAAAATTGAAGTAACTTGTCAACGAATGAGTTATTTTGATTAGTACGTAGTTTGGAATGTGATAGAGCAGGTTTGTTATCGGTAGAGATTTGATTATGGCAAATGAAGGCGACGGTAAAATTACAGAAGCGTGTAGTAATAGCCCCAAACGATCCAGCATTAGTTTTTTGATTCGTTTGGTTTCGTTCCCGTTTTGTGTGATTGGGTTGGTGCTGATTGTTTTTTGCGTTTGGAGTTTTTTATCGTACGGTGATATTCGAACAGGTTTGGCTGCTATTAACGGGGTACACGTAATTGCTAAGACTCAAACGATAGAACTTGGGGAAATACCTGTTGATGAAGTAAGAACAACAAAATGTTTTCTAAAAAATATCGGTTCTGAATCGGTTGTTGTTCTCGGCGCATGGGCAGATTGTGATTGTATTACAACTAGCAAGTTGCCAATTACAATTTCTACGTATTCTGAAGTTGAGTTTGATATAGATTTATATACAAACTCAAGTATGATAGGAAAAAAGCTAACGCGTCAGATTTTGTTGAATTTGAGTATAGACCAACCTGCTTTAAGTTTGCTCGTAAAGTTTAATGTAGCGGAAACAAAAAAATCGTCTGACGTAAAGTAGATTATGATTTGTTTCCAAATTGTTTAAAATTTTTTGAAAGGAGATTTCAAATGTTAGTGAGATTTTTTGCGAATTGCGTGTGTGTAATATCACTTTGCGTGATATTATGGGGTGCATCGCCCATATTTGCAGGGTGTTTATGTGATCTTTCAGACAAATATGCTTGTGATGTGCATGAAGATGCAGAGGGGAATTGTTTAGAGGAAGCGAAAGGTAAACAATGTTCAACAAAAGACTCGACGTGTACATGTGTGTCAGTTACTATTAGGCAAGTCAAGGGGTGTCGGTGTTACAAAAATTAGCTTCAAAATAATGGGTGATTATATCGTTTGCGTTTTAAACTTCGGTAACCACCGCCTGTTTACCAATTGTAAAGCAGGCTTTTACGCTTTGAGGTTGCTGAATTTTAAAACGACTCCATAATATCCATAAATATTAGGAACCTGATATCGGTAGTTTTAATATTACAGAGATTTACTTACACCATGAATGGATTAGAATGGCATTTATGTTTCAATAGCCTTTGAATTGTAGTGCTTTATCTTGCTTAAAATTTGAGATTATATTATCCCAATTTTTAGTCGAGATGAATCGCTAGACAAGTTTAGCAAGCATCCCAAAATTAAATTATGTCAAAGCAGTTGTGCTTTGACACAATTTAATTGAGATACCAAAGTCATGTTGATACGTTGTCGCAATAAATTCGCGATTAACATCCAAAAAATTAAGTTGATTTGAAACACGAATGCTTTTAACTAAGGAGTATTGCTAAAAAGTTCAATGTTTATTTTTGTATAGGTGGCTTGCGATCACTACTATTTCGTACAAATTGTTGGGACTAAGGTTTAGTTCTAAGCACTTAATGTTAAACCCAACTTCGACGAACGGGAGGTTCGTAATCCTGTCTGCAATTCATACAATTACGATTTTTTAGAGATGCCCTAAAATAGGATTTTATTGAAATGAAAAAAAATTATCTTGTACTTGGTTTATTTTTTTTGTTATTTGTGATTGCACATAATGTGTGGTTGGTCAAAACATTTGGAGACGATAGTTTAGTTTCTGTTGATGATATTGTCTGGTCAGATTCAATGTTTGCTGAACTTAACAAGGAACAAAAGGATTTGCTTGTCGAATATTGTCAAAATTACAACAAGATAGTGGAGTTTTATAGAGATAATGTAACTATGTATGCAACAAGAAAAACGAAGCGTTATTTTGACTGGAAGAATACTAAAAATAATGAAATAGACTTTTTTACCGAAGACCGTGAACCTATAGTGGAAGAATCTGGCAGTTGGGAATACAGATCGAATACTGGAAAGTATTTCTGTGCTAAAGAAACAACTGAATCGGGAATCAATCACATTTTTTTAATAACACCAGAGAGAAATTATTTGTTGGATAAGAGATCACTGGATACTGTACACTATTCAGTTGCTAAGGAGTCATCTTCACCAATAGAAGATTTTATTATGCCAAGTCTTGAAGATGTTGCATTTTCCATGATACCATTTAGTAATGATGGTATTGCGCTAAAATATATTTTATTCCAAAAACCGCCTTATGCTTCTAAACATATCATTAAAGATATCGTTACAAAAAATAGTAATGGTTATAATGTTGTAGAGGTAAATTTATTTACAGTTGGTTCGAAAAACAAAGAGATATTGAGCCATTTGGTTTTTTTACGTGATCATTTTTGGGTATTATTGGAATATAATACTGAGTTACCGCAAGATGACACTTTACGTTTGATTCAAAATGAATATGATCAATTGGAACGTGACAAAATGCCTTTACTTAAGTCTAGTGTAATGACGAGTACGAAGTTGTTAGATAAAACTAAACGATATCGTCGATATGAGTGTGATGTAACAAAAATAATTGCGGGTCCGGCTCCATTATCTGAATTTGATGTAGCTCAATTTTTACCGCCCGGTAGTAGAGTAGGAATCAAGACAGCCTATTTTTCGCCGATTAGAATTTTAGCTATTTTTGTGGGTTTTGCATTTTTGATTATTAGCATACTGCTTAAAATAAAATCACAAAAGAATAGCTGATGTGTTGTCTCTATTCTAAATATGCCATAACACTTTAGTGTTTTGTGTTTTTTAGGGTTGAGTTTTTTTGAAGTTTGTTAGTTTACTAACAAAAAACTTTTGTAGCAAGTAAGGAGAATATTTATGAAAACGGTTTTGAGTTTGATTTCGTTTAATGGCAATTACTTGGTAGCAACATTTTTCTACTTTGGTGTAGGTTTGTTGTTGTTTGGTATCACCCCTGATTCGTCAGTTCATGCCCAGTCAGGTTGTGGTGGCGAGGCGATATGCCCAGATGGGTATCAATGTTGTAATGGTACATGTATCCTAAATGATCAATGCTGTGCCAATTAACGGAAAGTAGAATTGTTAAAACTCTTTGTGTGAACTTAGAGGTAATTTTGTCAGGTGAAAAGTTTATTATGATTTTTCGCCTGACAGATATTTTATTTATCGTAAAGGATACAAGTTGCTATGCCGTAGGTGGCAGAGGCGAGAGATTTCACTTTTGAATAAACATTCCGCGATGTTGAGTTTATATAATTCGGCTTCGTGGATTTTAAAATAGTTTTAGTATAAAAAAGGGTTACTGAAATAAGCTATGAAGAAATATAATGTTGCTCAAATTGTTGTAATTCTGGCTTTTTTGTTTTTTGCATTTGTCGTGTGCCGTTCGGTTTTACGTTTGGGCGATATGGTTTCCTTTGTGATTTGGAAACCGCAAATTGTTTGTGAAGAGTCCTCGTATAATTTTGGTTCAATCACGAAAACAAAACCTACACATGAATTTGTTATTTTGAATAAAGGCAATCGTGGTTTGTTGATCCAAAATGTTGTTGCCGGTTGTGGTTCGTGTGTTGAGGTTGTTGATTTTCCGAAAGAGACTATTGTTCCTAATAGTTCGGGTATAATAAAATTAGCTCTCTTGAC
>JAITDV010000664.1 GCA_031282385.1 Planctomycetaceae bacterium
TAATTTGACAAATAAGAGTTCTAAACTGTTCACACTTTAAATTTCCTTTGCCGTCGCCTGCTTATCTATCGGAAAGCAGGCTTTTACGCATTTGAATCACGCAATTTATAGTACGAGCATTATAAATAATTATTGCGTTTAAATTCTTAATCCTCAATTCTGAATTTTTGCGTTTAATCTTTCTTGTTGACTAAGTTGACAATTTTTTTACATTTTTTTAACATGCATGCAAATTCTTTTGGCGTTAGTGATTGACGACCGTCACACAAAGCAGATTCTGGATTGTTATGTACCTCTACCAACAAACCATCCGCCCCAACCGCTGCCGCAGCAAACGCAAGCGCCGGCACAAACTCAGCCCGCCCAGCAGCATGAGAAGGATCAACCACCAACGGTAAATGCGTCAACGTTTTCAACATTGGAATTGAACCCGCAGGAAAAGTATAACGTTGATACGTTTCAAATGTCCGAATCCCGCGTTCACAAAGAATCACTTGATTGTTACCGCCTGCGAGAATATACTCCGCCGACATCAAAAATTCCTCAAGCGTACAACTAAATCCTCGTTTCAACAAAATCGGTACGCGCATCTCACCGCATTTTTCCAACAATCGATAATTTTGTGCGTTGCGTGTTCCTACTTGAACAACATCCGCATACTCCGCCACAAGTGAAACTTCACTACAACTCATCGCTTCTGTAACGATAGCCAGTCCGGTTTCTGCACGCGCTTTTGCCAGAATTTTTAATCCGGCTTCCTTTAAACCTTGGAAAGCATAAGGGCTTGTTCGTGGTTTAAACGCACCGCCCCGCAACGCCGTCGCACCTGCCTTGCGTACTTGAATTGCGATATCTATTGTTTGCTTCTCCGATTCAACGGTACAAGGTCCGCCAATTACGCCAAACGCACCGTCGCCAACCTTAAAATCACAGACACTTATCACCGTAGCAGACGATTTCGCATTAAAGCTGCATAATTGATAAGGCTCTTTAACTTCGACAATTTTTTCAATTCCAGATAATTTTGTAATTTTATCTTTCAGCTTGCCAGTGTTAAGATCAGGAACAACAACAACTTGTCTTCCATCAAAATTAGTGTCTTGATATTTATAACCACTTTCAACAAGTAACTTGAAAAGTGTTTGTTTTTGAGATTCATTAAATTTTTTTACTGTTACAATAATCATTATTTTTTCCGCTCACGCCGCGTAACAAATTTTTAAATAATTAATTCACATATTAAATTCAATAGTCAATGTCAATTTATCTAATCGGTAAACCGGCATTAATTTTTTTATGTTGTCAATTGTTAAAGTGTCTTCGATATGTTGTACTTGCAAATATCGTTACAAAAAATATTCCACAAAAAATTGTGAGTTAATCAATCACACGACAAAAAGCTCATTGGTTAAATTTTTTAATTTTAAACTGCTCCCATTTTCAATAGGGCGTTTGAGATGCAAATTAAAACTTGCAAACGTAACAACAACATTGAAACAGGTATTATACGCACATCTGCAATTATTAATTAATTGTATCAATCGGCAAACAAAACCGACTCGACAAACTCGGGAGATTATCAATCATCAATACTGTATTGTCAATCGACCCGATCTCAAGAATTTTAAATTCTGAATACGGACTTGATTGAAATATAAACAAAATCAACAAAATGTTCAGAATTGACAAATTCAGATAATCAATTCTCCTTATTCACGAATCAACACAAAACCGACGCCGGAATCAACACAAATTAGCTTGCGTTCTGAAATGATACAAACGATCAATATTTTTTCTCCCCCCTAGACAATATTTATTTTTATTTATAGAATCGGTTAGATCAAATTAATCGCACTTGTTAATCGCACTTGAGATTTTGGTAATCTTTGCAACTGAAAGCCTGCTGTTTAAAACTGTTTACACTTTAATTTCCTTTATTGTTGCCTGCTTACCTATTGTCAATCAGGATATTACGTTCTTGAGTCTTGTAATTTATAGTACGGACAGTATAAATTTTTTGTGTTTCCGAATTTTGAGATGTGATTTGTGTAGTGTTGTTGTAGTTGAGTCGTGTTGTGCATTTTTGTTTGTATATCATGTTTCGACTTGTTTTTTTGCGTGAGTGAATATGCGGCGTTTTCGCGGGGAACGGTTAGTTCTTTTGGGATTTATGTTGTTTATGTTATTCACTCTTTACTTTATTTAAGCCGTTCACACTTGAATTTAATTGTTGATCAAACTCGCGTATGTTCACTTATAATATGAGAGTTGCCTTTTACGCTGTTATGTCAAGAATTATCAAAGTACGATTCGGTATATCAATTTACCCTTATCTATTATCTATAATATGCAAGAATATTCAGGAAAAGTTTGTCAACCTCCCGAAGGTTACATTGTAATAGTTGTTGCACGTTTTAATAAATCTATATCACAACGCCTGCTTGATGGCGCGTTAGCAAAATTGCGTCAACATAATGTCCGAGAACAAGACATACGGGTTGTTTGGGTTTCGGGAGCGTATGAAACGCCGTTTATCGCAAATTATTTTGCCAAGGATCCGGATTGTTTGGCGGTTATATGTCTTGGTGCAATTATCAAAGGCGAAACATCACACGATCAACATATTAGCCGTGCCGTAAGTATGGCACTGTGGGAAATTGCATCAAAGACAGAAAAACCGGTGATTTTTGGCGTGTTGACTTGTGATAATATTGAACAGGCAAAAGCAAGAAGCGGCGTAATTGAGTCTGTCAAGGATAAGTCAATTAATCCGGCGCCGGGTAACAAAGGCGCCGAAGCGGCAGAAGCTGCTTTGGAGATGATTGATCTCTTAACAGAGTTGCCGTTGGTCAAGTCGGATTCGTTGCTTGCAATACCCGGTATGATTTTACAGATGGCGAACAGTTTATTTTCAAGTGGTATATTTGATGACGATGACGATGACGATGATGGCTACCATGAACACGAATATAGTAATGAAGACTATTCTACAGTAAGAAGAATTTTCGTCCCGCATCAAACCAAAAGAGTTAAGAAAATAGCAAAAAAGAATACAAAAAAACAAACAAAAAATAAAAAGAAATAATGTAACTGCTAAAAATCCATTTTGGGCGGAATTATCAAGATTTTTAGGATTAAACAAGTTTAGACAACAAATTTATTCTATCCACGAATGTACATAAATTGTTTGTATTTGTTCAGTGGAATTTTAAAATGTGAACTGTTTAAATAATAGCTGTTTACTTTAGAGTGTGTTGTTTATGTTGTTTTTGGGTTGTATGAATCCCATGTCTGAATAGTTATGAAATAACTTTAACGTTGGAATTTTATTTATGAAATCAAAAATATATCTTGCTGCAGATTTAGGTGCGTCCGGCGGGCGAGTGATTGCGGGCAAATTTGATGGAGAAAAAATTGAGCTTGAGGAGCTTGCGCGGTTTGAACACAACGCGGAAGAAATACATGGCGGCTTTTATTGGAATATTCCGACGCTTTGGCAAGGTATTCTTAAAGGCTTAGAAGTTGCCGGACAAAAAACCGGTGTTGTGCCGACAAGTATTGGGGTTGATACTTGGGCGGTGGATTTTGTTTTGCTGGACGAATCCGGTCAACTTATCGGAGGTCAAACAGCTGCAGCAAGTTACCGCGATCCGCGGACTGACGGCATGATTGAAAAAGCGTTGGAAGTGGTACCGCGATTTGAAATATTCAAGCATTCCGGTTTACAATTTATGCAAATCAACACTCTATTTCAATTACTTGCTCTCAAACAGAATAATCCTGATATTCTTGCAAAAGCGAAATCATTTTTGATGATTCCTGATTTTTTCAACTACCAACTTTGCGGCAAAAAAAGTAACGAATTCACCAACGCAACTACCACTCAAATTTTTGATCCGCAATTGAAACAATGGTCGGATTTTCTTTTGGACAAATTTGATATTCCGCGACAAATATTTCTTGATGTTTTGCAACCTTTTACTGATCTTGGCAAGGTGAATTCGTCTGTGGCGTCAATTGGAGGTTTATCTGAATTACGTGTTATTGTACCTGGTACGCATGATACGGCGTCGTCGGTTTTTTCTGTTCCTGCGTCAGGTAAGTTAGGCGAGTGTGATTGGTGTTATATTTGTCTTGGAACTTGGGCGTTAATTGGAGTAGAGTCGTTGACGCCAATAATGAGTCATGCAGTTTACGATTTGAATTTTACAAATGAAGGCGGAGTTGGCGGAACTGCGCGAGTGTTGAAAAATGTTACCGGACTTTGGTTATTACAGGAGTGCCGACGAATCTGGAACGAACAAGGACGTAATCTGAATTGGAATGAAATAAATGATCTAACACGAAAAGCAGAACCATTGCGATCTTTGATCGATCCGGACAATCGTGAATTTCTTTGTCCAACCAACATGCCCGAAGCAATAACAACATTTTGCCGTAACACAAATCAACCTGTTCCGAAAACAGAAAGTGAGATTTTACGTTGTGCAATTGACAGTATTGCGGTTCGGCTTGGGCAAGTACTTGAGATGTGTGAGCAAATTACCGGAAAAAATATTAAAACAATTCACGTTGTCGGCGGCGGTTCGCAAAATCATTTACTTTGTCAAGCGATTGCGGATGCAGCGTCGCGTCCTGTTCTTGCGGGTCCAGTTGAATCGACGGCTATCGGCAATATAATGTGCCAGGCAATTGCACTTGGAGATGTAGCAAACATTGAACAATCGCGAGAAATAATAAGGAACAGTTTCAGCTTGGCAAAATTCTTGCCTGACGCCGAAAATAAAAACCAATGGATACAAGCATCTGATTTCATTAAAAAATTAAACGGCTGAATAGTTCCAATCAAAATTTCAAGTGTGAACAATTTAAGACAACAAATAAAAAACGTAACGTTAATTCCTAAACGTAAATTATAAATTACTAAAATTTCAAATAATGATTTATTGTGCAATTCCATTGATTATTGTTTTTTCAGTATGTTATGCTGCAACACGGCATGAAGATTTGGAAAAAATATTTGTTCATGCTGCGAAAGTTAGCGGTTGGTTGATGTTTTTTCTTGCGTTGGTAGTTTTTATTTTGAATATGATTTCGAGGCAAGGTTGACAGGAATAGGGACGAAGCAGACCCAAACGCAGCACTCTAAAGTAAACAACACTTATTAAACTGTTCACACTTTAAATTTCCTTTGTTGCCGCCTGCTTACCTATCGGAAAGCAGGCTTTTACGTTCTTGAGCCTTAAAATTTATAGTACGAGCAGTATATCCAATTTCCCTTGTAGCAGAATTGTTAGCGGTAAAAACGCATGCGGCTGAATAGTTGCCGTAATTTATATGACGATTGGCATAATAATTTTTCTCTGTGTTTTCCATGATTCTTTGTGGTGAGATATGAATTATTGGAGGTTTTCATTTTTGTTATGATTTACAATTGAATTTGTGGATTTTTTGTTATGACGGGTATAAATACGACGATAGATATTCTTTTGCGGTCTAAGAATCGGACGGCGTATCGTGTTTTGGAGTCGGGGCTTGATTCGACTGATTCGGTAGTGCGTCAACTTTCTGCTAAGGCGATGCTTTCATTTCGCGGCGGTCGCGGGGTAACGCAATTGATAAGCCGTTTTGATCCGACCAATGAGGAATTGCTTTCGATATTTCGGGAGAGTCGCGAGAGGGTGAATACTGGACTTCGGGCGGCGATAGCGGGTTCGGATTTGGATCTTGCCCGCAATGCGATGCAGATTGTGGTGATACTTGATTTTTATGAGGTGCTTCCGGTGTTGTTGACAATATACATGGATCAGAGCAACAAGACGGGCAATGACAAGGAGTTGGAATCGGTGATACTTGTGTTGCTTGATCATCTTGCGTTGGCTGCTGAGTTGCGTAGGAATCGGCGTTTGGTGTTGAAGGTGATATTGCCGGAGTTAATGCGGCATCTTTGGGGTTGGTTGACGAGTTATCGAGAGAATGATCCTGATATTTTGTTTCGTATTTTGATTTATTTTCATAATCAACTTCATGAGAATTTTGAGATATTGCGTGATTATCTTTTGAATGCGGAGTTACCGACGTATCCTGGTTTAGA
Organism: Planctomycetaceae bacterium; assembly: GCA_031282385.1. Taxonomy (GTDB): domain Bacteria; phylum Planctomycetota; class Planctomycetia; order Pirellulales; family Thermoguttaceae; genus WRKP01. The sequence continues at coordinate 6,095 of JAITDV010000664.1, forward strand.
AAAATTTGTGTTGAATGTTGTTGACAATCGGGTATTTGAGGTGATTTTTGAGCAGATGAATGAGCGTGATCCGTTTCCGTTTGTTTTGACGGCGTTTAGTAAGCGGAGTGATTCGGTGTTTCTTTCGTATATTTTTAAGAGGTTGAATGAGTCGGTGCCGGATACGTTGCGTTCTAATATTCAGAAAATTAAGCGTATTGAGTGGCTTGCGGATGCGGGTAAATATATTTCTGATTGGAGTGAAGAAGTGCAGTTAGGGTATCTTCAAGTTATACGTAAATTGAGTATTCCGGCAATCAATTTATCGGCGATGTTGCTTGATGTATTTCGATTGGGTCGGGGCAAGGCGCGTATTATTGCTCTTGTGGAGATTGCGAAGATGGCAGGCGAACCTGTTGATCAATTGATCTGGAAGGCGGCGGAAGATGCGGATTCAAAAGTTCAGATTGCGGCGCTTCATTTATTGCGGCGGCGAAATGTGCCGAATGCAATGCTTCGTATTTTGCAATTTGCTAATAGTCCGCATGCTGAAGTGCGTGAGACGGTTCAGAATCTTATACCGGAGATTAAGTTATCTAATTTTCTTGATATTTTTGATGAGTTGAGTGAGGAGCAGAGGATTCGGCGATTTCAAGTTATATGTACATCGAATCCGATGGTTGTTGAAGAATTGCGGTCGGTTTTGTTATTGGGCGAACCGATTATGAAGGCAAAAGGATTATTGTGTGTAGGGTATGGTAATTTAATTGCGCCGTTGGAGGGAGTGATTTGTGAGGTGTTATCGAAAGGCGAAACGCCGGCTTTACGGAGCAAGGCGGCGCAACTTTTAGCAAATGGCAATCGTGAGTTGAGTCGAGGTTTGCTTGTACAATCTTTACATCGAGACCCAAGCCAGGAAGTACGTGAAGCCGCAAAAAAAAGCTTAGAAAACCGCCCGCCAACTTGGGGAAAAAAGTAAAAAAATTTGTGTCTATTCAGTCGTGTGTGTTTTTTTATTGGTAACTATTCTGCTCTCCAAGCCCAATAAAACCGCGAAGGACAACATAATTTTCCGAACGGTTCTAATATTCCAACCCTTATTTGTCCAATTCCCCCTTAGTAGCCAAAATTCCATCCGACGCACTCTTATGTTTTGTTTGAGTTTGATATTGTCTTCAATTTACCGTCGAAAGAATAATAGCATAAGGGCGCATTTTTGGGGCGTTGTCTGCTACTAGCAGGTGAATTGGAGAAATAAGGGTTGTTTATTTTTGGAGTGTTGCGTTTTTGTCTGCTTTATTCCTATTCCCTTTCTCCTAAACAATTGAATTACGCGACTGAATCGTTACCAAATTTTTAAATATCAAATTCATGATCAAGTTCATCATTCAAAAATAATAATATTAAGGTCTATTGTAGCGTTTCAGAATTTTTGTTATCATGTCAACCTTTGTGTTAGAGTTAATTACCAATAAATAATTGCCTCAACTGTCAATTTTCTGTCCCAATAATTTGCGCAACAGAAATTGAATAAATTGTTACTAACTGATGTAATTGGCAGTTACAAGAAACATTTCAATATTACAAATAAATATATTTTAAACTGTTCACACTTTAAATTTCCTTTACCACCGTCTGCTTACCCATAGGAAATCAGGCATTTGCGCTCTTGAGTCACGCAATTTATAGTACGAGCATTTTACGACGTGATTTGCGTCAGCTTACCAAATTTTTTCGGATAATCACCACATGGACTATCAAGTAATATTTACCGTAGCATTAATTACTGCAGCAATTTCAGGAATAACCATGTATCTTGGAATTCGATTCTGGGACTCCAAGTCTCAATCTAACTCGGTTAATCGGGCAAGCGAGATTTTGCGCCGTGCCGAAATGGACGCAGAAAATAAAATCCGCGAAGCCGAAATCGAAATCAAAGCTAAAGAAATAAGCATCAAAGAAGCTAATGAAACCGAATTTCGGATAGCACGTCAAGAGTTGCACGAGCGTGAACGTTTGTTGGATAAACGTCAAGACGCTCTTGATAAACAAGCGGAAGAATGCCGTAAACAAGAAAAACAAATAGAAAATAATCGCCGTAAACTCGCCGAACGTATTGTTGACACAAATAGACGCAATGAAGATTTGGCAAAATTGATTGAACAAGAACGTATTGTATTGCATGAATTTTCAGGCTTAAATCGGGAAGAAGCAACAAAACGTTTATTGACAATGCTCAATTCGGAATTGATAGAAGAAACCGGCGCGATTATTTTACGGCATGAAAAACAAGTCAAAGAACGTTGTGAATCCATTACCCGTAAAATTCTCCTCTCATCAATGCAACGTTACGCGGCGTCGCAAACAGCAGATTCGACCGTATGTACAGTTGATATCCCTAACGACGAAATGAAAGGACGAATAATAGGACGCGAAGGTCGAAATATACGCGCATTTGAAAAAGCAACAGGCATAGATATTATTATTGATGATACGCCCGGAGTTGTGCTTCTTAGCGGTTTTGATCCGATACGTCGGGAGGTTGCGCGAATATCTCTTGACCGCCTTATTACCGACGGCAGAATACATCCAGTTCGCATTGAAGAAATAGTAGAAGAAACTGGCAAAGATATTCAATCAATTATCAAAAAAGCCGGAGATGACGCATGTCAAGAAGTCAATATTTTCGGTCTCGATGACCGGATAATTAATCTTTTAGGTCGGCTTTGCTATCGGACAAGTTATAGCCAAAATGTTTTGCGTCATTCAATAGAAGTCGCTTTTTTATCAGGAATGATTGCAGTGGAGCTTGGTTTGAGTGAAAATCTTGCGCGGCGGTGCGGTTTGTTGCACGATATTGGCAAGGCGGTTGATCACGAGATTGAAGGCAGTCATCCGAAAATCGGTGCAGATTTTTTGCGGCGTTATGGCGAACCCGTCGAAGTAGTACAAGCCGCCGCCGGACATCATTTTGATTTAAAACTCGACGATCCTTACACAATAATTGTTGCGGCAGCGGATGCTTGCAGCGCGTCAAGACCAGGGGCAAGACGCGAATCTTTAGAAAATTACGTTAAAAGAATGGAAGAGTTGGAAACGATTGCCAATGGTTTCCCAGGAGTTGAACAAACTTACGCGGTACAAGCCGGTCGTGAAATGCGCGTTATGTTAAATTCATCAATGTCAACCGACGAACACGCCGCAAAAATCTGCCGAGAAATAGCTAAAACTTTAACCGAAAGAATGCAATTCCCAGGAGAAATTAAAGTAACAGTAATTAGAGAAACAAGATTTGTTGAAATTGCAAAATAATAGGAGGTTTTTTTGATGTTTTCGTTTGTGTTGTTGCCGCTTGGTTTATATTTTGCGATGTTGACGTTTGTTTGTTGTAGGCGTTGTCCGACTTTTTTTAGCGGCGGATTTGATGTTGCGATTTTGTTATTGGGAATTTTTGGGGTGGTCTCGTTTGGTCCCGGCAAGTTGTTTATCCCTATATTTGTGTACAGTTGGTGGGGCGTGTGGGCGGTGTGGTATTGGATATTGCTTTATTATCTTGCGGCTTACTGTATTTGTGAAGCGTGCCGTAATTATGTCATTATTTACAATTGTGATTTTGATCGGGTAATGGAATGTATTGCCGAAGTAGCAAATCGTCTTGATAGGCGGTCTTATATTGAGGAACGGGTTCTGCATTTACCGGTGTTTGGTTTGCACTGTGTTATTGGCGGCAGTTATTATGAGTTAATGGACAAATTGAAAGAAAAATTGCGATTGAGAAATAAGAGTACCGAAATGACAACGGAATCGGACAAACATCGGTCGGGTTATATTTCTTTGAAGTTGACGGGAACAAAAGTAAATGATCCGGCATGGGAGTTATTTCAAAGAGAATTATATGAAGCGTGTTGCAATTTACAGACAGACAGATATAGATTACCGATTTTGTACGGTTTTATTGCAGGTTTAATTCTAGTTTATTCTTTCGCAAATATAACAACAGATTTGCAAACATTGAAAAACGTTTTTATAGATTACTGGAGTTAAATTACTAAACTGTTTACACTTTAAATTTTCTTTACTTTCAACTGCTTACCTATCGGAAAGCAGGCTTTTACGCTCTTGAGTATTGCAATTTATAGTACGAACAGTATAGAATCAAAAAACAACTGAATAATTATAATGCGGTTTTCTTTTTTCAAGAGACAAGAGGGACTTTAAGAATACAACAAACATGAATGCTATCTTAAAAACCAAACAGAAAATTCAAGTGAAATAATGTTTAAGTGCTGTTTTGGATAATGGCGGAATTGGTTGGGTTATTGACATGTGTAATATTGTGTCAATAATGAGTGTGTTGTGAATTATCGTAGCGTTTGGATTATTCAATTACAATCCAAACGCTTTTTTGTTACAAAAAAACAATTGAGGAATTAAAATGTCAAAAGAACAAACTCAAATTTTGACCACACAATCAGGTACGCCGGTTGCAGATAATCAAAATATTCAAACTGCAGGCGCACATGGACCTGCTTTGTTGCAAAACGTATGGCTAATGGAAAAATTAGCTCATTTCAATCGTGAACGGATTCCTGAACGTGTTGTTCACGCTAAAGGCAGCGGTGCTTATGGGACATTAACCATTACCGGTGACATCACAAAATACTCGAAAGCAAAAATCTTTTCACAAATCGGGAAACAAACTCCGCTATTCATACGTTTTTCAACAGTTGCCGGCGAGCGCGGCGCAGCTGATACCGAGCGTGATGTTCGAGGTTTTGCTGTCAAGTTTTAC